>CAZXYA010000762.1:0-3923 GCA_964644655.1 uncultured Saprospiraceae bacterium
ACCTTTGTAGAAATTCGTGCCAAATATGTCGGACTTATTTTTTGAGCGTTACTTAACTAATTTAATTCCATCCCATTGAAAAATTTCATATTTATTTAGTGACTCATTTTTAAAAACTAAATTCCATACATGAAAATTTGGATAAATTTGATGTCCAAGTATAAAAGGTCTCCAATCAATTGATTGTCCAGTTATATAAACTACTTTTAATTTTTTATTTTGTTTTACTGTTTCTATCGCATTAATAAACGCTGGATTTGAAAAAGTACTTGGTCTATTAAATTCATCCCTAAATTGTTTTTCGTATTTAGGACACCCAATTACAATAGAAATTAAGATAAAGGATAAAAAAACTAAGCATCCAATATTCCCTATTGTTGATTCTTTCATTTTTGTAAAATAAAATATTCAAAGTAGTAAAGACTTTTAAATTAGTATGTTCTTAACGAAAAGAGCCACAATATCTGACATCAGAATTTTTATACATCTCTATCATTCTTTTTGAGTAACTAGATTGAGTATTTTCATTGTTTTCAATAAACTTTAATGCTTTTTCAATCTCTATAATTTGACATGCTGAATGCTCACTAGGAGACCAAAATCCGGCGGTCATAGGGTCCCATGTCCTTGCATATGGAAACTGCAAACATTCTCCAAATACTTCTTTCGCTTTTTCAAATTCTCCTAATTCCCGATATGATTTTCCTAAAATTACCAAACAAGTTGCTACATCATTTAGAACACCACGTTCTAAAATTTTTTGCTTTTGCCCCCATATCCTTAATCCAGCTCCAATTGGAGGTCTTTTTTTAATTGTTTCATGTAATTTTATTGCATCATCTTTAAATGTGTTAATACATTTTGTTGAGTTCTTTATAACCATGTAATGATTATCCATTTCAAAACCCTTCCAGGATAAATATGTCAATTTTTCATTTAATGGTAGATTATTAACATTTACTTCTGGTTGACAACTAAAAATTAAAAGAATAAGAAAAATAAAGAAATAAAAGTTACTTGTCTGTTTCATTTTTTGATATTGAATTTAATTCAATTTTTGATTTTTCTGAAGGAGACCAAAACCCTTTATATCTTTTGTCCCATGTTAAAGCATAAGTCAATTTACTTGCCTCGATATACGCTTGCATTGCTAAACTGTCTTTACCAAGTTTTTTATATGAATCCCCTAAAATAAAGTAACATGTACCAACATCATTCAAAATGCCTCTTGCAAAAATCGAGTCTCTTATTTTATATAAACATGAGGGACAATAAATATCAGGCATAGGGTGTTTTTTATCCAATAATTTTTTTTCTTCTACAAAGGCTTGATTCCGAAACATACTAATACACTTTTGAGAATGTTCAATAGCTGATTTATAATTTCTCCTATCATAAGCTTTCCATGCCTTATTGGTTATTTCCGTATTTATGGACTCAAGCGGTAATTTTACATTTTTTTGATTTGCATTAAAGTAACAGAAAATAAAAAAGATTCCCAAAAAAAATAGTAAAGCATATAAAATCAAAAAATTATTATTAGATTTTTTCGGGAATCTAACTAAATCATTTTTTTGCTTTAAATCTAAAAATGAAAGAATACCACTAATAATTTTTGTTCTCTCCACTTTTTCATATTCTTTTTCTAAAGCTCCAATCCTTGCTTTTTTATTTAATTCAGTCAATTGGTTTTTTAAAATTATCAAGTCATTTGATTCTTTATGTTTTTCCAATAAGTAATCAACAACAAAATCTAATTCACCCTTTGCAATTTTATTTTTTATTTCATTTGTATTCATATTTTATTGATACTTCAAGTTTTAGAAGGTACTGGTCAATTTCTAGAACCAGTAATTATTGTTTTTCATCAATGATACAGAATTTGTAATGAATAGATATAAGGTAAAATGCCTCATCAGACATCTTTTTTGTTCCTTCAATTATTAATCACAGCTTTCTTTATTATCTTTTACATTTATTTTTTCTAGATTTTTTTTTCTTGTACTCTTTATGAATGGAGTTCTGGATTCTTTTAATTTCTGTTTCTTTTAATCTAGCAAATCTCTGGAATTTTTTTTCTGATTTTACTCTTGTAATAAATTGTACGTCGTATTCCTTATCCAATTTCCTTAATCTTTTACTAGATGGAAGTGATTTCTTTTTTGCTTTGTTAGATTTATTTGTTAGAAAGTTAAATTCATTCAAATACTGGTTGATTATTGTTTTATTATTCAACACTAAAATATTCTCTTTATTTGAATCTATATTACTAGACCAATTTGCAGAACCAGTAATTAATATTTTTTCGTCTATGATACAGAATTTGTGGTGCATAGATTTAAGATAAAATGCTTTATCAGAAACTTCTTTCTTTGTTAATTTATTTATTTGATACGCAAAGTGAACCCATACATATAATTTAACCTTACCTAAAAGTTTACCTAACCTATATAGTTTAAAATTTTTTGAATCGGAAGAAACTATTATTCTTATTTTACAACCCTTTTCACTTTTTTTAATCAACTCGTCGATTAATTCTTTGTCAGTTAACCATGCTACAGCTAGATAAATTACTTCCTCCGCTTGATTTATTTTTTCTTTTAAAATGTCTCTTATATTCTTATCAAAGTATACATTGATTTCTTCTTTGGGCATTCTTTGATTTCTTTTTTCTTGGTGAAGGCTAACGTCCCCGTATATGTGCATATTTTCATGCATAATGAAAATTGGCACATATACTTTGTTAGCCTTTCGCCTTCTTTTCTATTTTACTTTGAGGATTTAAAATTATATTCCTCTATCTCTTCTAGAACCTCTAGTTTTTTGAGGTGGTTTTGGAGCGTTTTCTCCCCGATTTCTTCTAGAACCGATTGTACCTGATGGAGATTCCTTTGGAGTAAATTCGGGACTTGGATTTTCTATTGCATCTTTTATTTTTTTCTGAGTTTCTTGTATCTTTTGTTTTGTTTCTTCAAGTTTCTTTTCCCCAAATTGTGTTACTTTTTTTATAGTTTTCGACCCAATTTGTACTAAGTCACTTGGTTCTTTATTAATTGAAATATCCTTTAATTTATCCTTTGTAGGAATATTCTTTTTTGCTGTAGCATAAGTAGCAATTGTTCCTTCAAACAATTTAATATCTTTCTTTTTGGTTTCCCCGTCAGCTTTACTCCAAAAGCCATTTAGTATCCATCTGTTATCGTCATTTATAGCAATTGTTCCTTTAATCATTCCTGTTTGGTCTATTTCCTTATTGGTCTCTATCAAAGTCAATTCTCCATTCGACTCAATGCTACCTGTAATATCAAAAACTTTTCCTTCATGAATTGTTGTTCCTTTTAATTTCCCCTTAGTCAATACTAATCTAATAAAAAATGTATCATCTAAATCTAAATCAATATTATCGAAGTATTTTACATCTTCCTTCTTATGAAATTCTGGTCCACATGAAAGAATAACTGTTACTAGGGAAAGGATATAAAGATACTTTTTCATATTTTTTTTTGATAAGATTATATGTTTTTTGATTTGATTTTTCAGGAAAAGTAGTTAATTACAGGCTGCAATATCATTTGCCAGAAAAATTTATAATAGAGGAAGTATATCAAAAAGACAACCACCACTAGTTCAAGAATATAAAGGATTAAATCATATTTAGTAGCACCCACAGTTTTATTTTCTATAGAATTTTCTGTTTTAATCTCTTTCATTTTTAAATCATGTCTATACTTGGCTACATAAAGACTAAATACTCCTCCAATAATTGCTGCAATAATTGATGACATCTGATTTATTTTTCTTTTTTTGGTGAATACTAACGTCCCCATATATGTTTTCGGCTGCCGTTCAACCGAAGTCGAAATATTTTCACTAGTAGTTAGTCAATTATGGAATGATGGGTAATCCTTATCTTTGTGTCAAAA
>CAZXYA010000763.1:0-3916 GCA_964644655.1 uncultured Saprospiraceae bacterium
TTCCTGCGCCTGTCGTAACGCTAGATAAACAATACCATATTCTAGAGCTTTTTCATGGGCCATCATTAGCCTTTAAAGACTTTGGCGCAAGGTTTATGGCGCAATTAATGAGCTATTTTAATAAAGGAGAAGATAGAAAACTAACCATTCTAGTAGCTACATCAGGAGATACGGGTGGGGCAGTAGCTGCTGGATTCTATAAAACACCAGGGATTGAAGTCATTATTCTATATCCAAGTGGGAAGGTTTCTAACTTACAGGAGAAACAATTAACTACTTTAGGGCATAATATTAGTGCTTTAGAAGTAAATGGGACATTTGATGATTGCCAAGCATTGGTAAAAAAAGCCTTCTTAGATAATGAATGTAGAAGTCATTTAAGGCTTAGTTCTGCCAATTCTATTAATATATCAAGGTTAATACCTCAATCTTTTTATTACTTTGAAGCTTATAAGCAACTAGAGAAGTCTAGGAAAAAGACGGCTTTCTGTGTACCTAGCGGCAACTTCGGGAATATTACTGCAGGCTTATTAGCACAAAAAATGGGCTTGCCTATCTCTCATTTCATAGCTGCAACGAATGCAAATGATGTAGTACCTGAATATTTAGCGTCTGGAACTTACACACCAAGACCCTCTGTACCTACTATTTCTAATGCAATGGACGTAGGAAATCCTTCTAATTTTGCTAGAATGTTGGATTTATATCAGTCAGAATGGGGCGTTATGAAAGATAATATTTCTGGATATGCTTATAATGATGCAGAAACTAGAGTAGGTGTAAAGGAAGTATATGACCAATATGGCTACGTTATAGACACACATGGCGCAGTAGGCTACTTAGCTTTAAAGGAATATTTACAAAAAAATAAGACGCACAGAGGCGTTGTTTTGGAAACAGCCCATCCTTCTAAGTTCATAGATGAGGTAGAAAAGGTCTTAAATACATCCATAGAAATACCAGAAAGACTAGCTATTTTAGCTAATAAAGAAAAAGTAGCCAAGTTCTTAGCGCCTAACTTCGATGATTTTAAAGCACATTTATTGAGTTTGTAGCACTATCAATAGAACATTACAAGTAATAATTAATACAAAAAGCCTTTTTTGATAACGATTCAAGAAAGGTTTTTTTATACACCTAACGCAAAATCAGTTTAAAATACGATGTTAATAACTGGTTCCACGGGGAACATGATTCATTATAATAGCTAAGATTAATCCGATGTTAGAAGAATTCTTTTATAATTCTATCTTTCGGATATTCGTAATTTCATTCTTTTTTAACCATAAAGTACGCATAGAACATAAAGTTTTTAGTTAATAAATACACACTACTCTACGGCTACTTTAGGAACTTTATGAGCTTTATCTACTTTATGGTAAAAAAATTAAATGCTAAACAGTTATTAAAACGCTTCTTTCAAGACCATAAATACTATGTTCCCCGTGGAACCTCTTTCTTTTTTTGATAAACATTTAGCAACAAAAGAGAGTTAAAGAATAGAATATACGACAAGGTTCCACGGGGAACATAGTTCTAAAAGTCCAATACAAATTCTCTACAGAATTATTTTTTAACTTTGAGACGCAATTTTTTCAATTAATCATCCATAAATTTTCATTAAAAATGCTCACTAGATTTACAACAAAACGGCTAGGATTGATACTTTCCCTTGCCTTGGTCAGCGTGTTTCTCTACGCACAAAAGAACACAAACGAGAATAAATTCCGACAGTTAGGGCAAGAATTACCGACTCCAAATATCTATCGAAATGCGGCAGGAGCGCCCGGTCATGCTTATTGGCAGCAACAAGCAGACTATAAAATGAAGATAGAAATCGACGATAATACTCAAAGATTATATGGAGAAGAGACGATTACTTACACCAATAATTCTCCAGATAAGCTAGAATATTTATGGTTACAGTTGGACCAAAACATGCGGGCAAAGGATTCTGACACGTATAAAGCACGCCCAAATTCTATCCGAGATAAAATGACTATGCGCCAAATAGCTGAGCTTACACCAACTTTTGATGGCGGGATTAAATTAGATTATGTGCAAGATATAAATGGCAAAGTGCTAAATTATACGGTCAATAGAACCATGATGCGGATTGATTTAGCACAGCCCTTAGCCTCAAAAGGGAGCTATACTTTCAAAATAAAGTGGTGGTATAATATCAATAATACCCAAGAGATTGGTGGTCGTTCTGGCTATGAACACTTTGCAGAAGATGGCAATAATGTTTATGTCATCGCTCAATACTTTCCTAGGATGTGTGTTTACGATGATAAAGAAGGTTGGCAAAACAAACAGTTTTTGGGTCGAGGAGAGTTCGCTTTAGCCTTTGGTAATTATGAAGTAGAAATAAAAGTACCAGCAGACCATTTAGTTGCTGCTACAGGCGAGCTACAGAACACCAAAGATGTTTTGTCGAAGGAACAGAGAAAGCGCCTAGAATCAGCTAAAAACGCTTCTATTGACCCCGTAACGATTGCAACGCTAGAAGAAGCCAATGATAGAATGAAAGGAAAGGCTGATAAAACAAAGACATGGAAATTCAAAGCAGACAACGTTAGAGACTTTGCTTTTGCAACTTCCAGAAGATTTATCTGGGACGCACTAGGAGTCCCTATGAGCAACGGAAAGACAGCGATGGCTATGTCAATGTGGACAAAGGAAGGAGATTGCTTATGGAGCAAATATTCGACCAAAGCAGTAGCCCATACTTTGAAATGGTATTCCCATTATACCTTCGATTATCCTTATCCTGTGGCTTGGTCTATTGATGGAAGCATGGGGATGGAGTATCCAATGATTTGCTTTAACTATGGTCGTTGCAATGAGGATGATACTTATTCTGCAAGAGTGAAGTATGGACACATTGGCGTTATCATACATGAGGTGGGTCATAATTATTTTCCAATGATAGTGAACTCTGATGAAAGACAATGGACTTGGATGGATGAAGGGATAAATTCTTTTGTGCAATATTTGACACAAGAACAATGGGAGCGAGACTACCCTTCTCGTCGAGGTCCAGCTTACAAAATTGTGGATTACATGAAAGGAGACAAAAATAGCATCTCTCCCATTATGACCAACTCAGAATCTATTTTCCAATTTGGTAATAATGCTTATGGCAAACCAGCAACTGCTTTAAATATTTTAAGAGAGACTATTTTGGGCAGAGAGTTATTTGACCATGCTTTCAAAACTTATTCGCAACGATGGGCATTCAAACATCCATCTCCAGCAGATTTATTCCGAACAATGGAAGATGCATCTGGAACAGATTTAGATTGGTTTTGGAGAGGCTGGTTTTACACCACAGATAATGTGGACATCGCTATCGAAAATGTGGAGTACTTTAAATTGGATTCTAAAAATCCAGAAGTCGAAAATGTCTTAGCGATGAAAGAAAGAGAAAGTGGGCCTAAAAGAATTGGCAGCATCAGAAATGAAAAAGAGATTGCTAAAACCCAAGATGAAATTGATACAAGCATCAGAGATTTCTATACAGAATACGACCCACTAAAAACAAATATCTTAGACAAAGAAGATTACCAAAAATATTTGAGCAAATTATCAGCCAAGGAAAAAGCCTTATTGACGGCTGGCAATAATTATTATGAAATCACTTTTAAAAACGTCGGTGGCTTACCAATGCCCATCATCGTGCAATTTGAATTCATGGATGGCACAACGGAAGTTCAAAAAATTCCTGTAGAGATTTGGCGCATGGACCAAACATCTGTCAACAAAGTTTTTGTGATGGAAAAAGAAGTCAAAGAAATTATGCTCGACCCCTATTTGGAAACAGCAGACACCGACACCGGAAATAATTATTTTCCTCCCAGACAAGAACAAAGCAAATTTGAATTATTCAAATCTCGCAGATTCGGCAGAGGTC
>CAZXYA010000764.1:0-3913 GCA_964644655.1 uncultured Saprospiraceae bacterium
TTATCTAAAGGTTGGGTCATCCAAAAAGTGATAATCATCCAAATCGTATGCGCTATGACTTTATAATGTTGCCCTCTAATTGGATTTTTAATTAATCCTCGTTCTCTATTAAAATTAAACCAGTTTTCTATTTGCAAAATAATTTTATAGCTATATGTTTCTCGTTTTTTATATAATTTGGGATAAGCTCTTTTTAATTCCAATAAATCGATAAAATAAAAAGAATGATTACTTAATAAATGATAATACCTCGCTAAGTGATTATCGAAATCCATCAAGGAGAGAAATAGGCGGTCTTGAGCAATAAATGGTGCTATTTCTTCAGATAATTCTTGGTCAATAGCTTTCACTATTGCCTTTTTACTATAATAATGATAGGCTAAATTCCCCACACTAATACCTACCTTATCTGCTATCTGCTGCAATCTAACATTAATCAAGCCATGTTGATTGAACAACTGTAAAGCAGCAGCTAATATTTTCGATTTTGTTTTTGACATCTATTCGGTAGCTTATAAAAGAAATACCGTTATTTAAACTGCCTTAAAAATACACTTTTTATTGAAGAAGTAAAAATCTTGGTTTCTACCAAGACTCCTCCCTCAACTGTCATAGAACTAGGAAATTTCAAGTAAACTTCAACATAAAATATTACTGTAAAACATTGGTTTGTAAATTCCCTAAATGCCTATCTCAAAAGCTAATGGTCAATCAAGTATATTACTCTAAATTCACAGTAATCGGCCATCCTTGAAACTGTGCTGCCCGCTCATCTGTCACATCTACTTCTCTAGGCCAACATTCAAAAATCACCTGATTCTCTGCTTTTGCAAAACGAATCAATCCATAACCACTGCCACTCGATGGGCTTTCAGGATTAACGTATGCCTGCATCGTGATTTTATTATTAAAACCATCTAAATATTGCCCCGTCCAAGGTAATAAATCGTTATTATTTTTTCCAGCCTTTTCGGCTTCAGGCCACCACCAACGACTGTAATAATTATTGACCAAAGCAGGCACAATAAATGCCCAAGGTCCATCTTCAAATTCATCAATGCCATGATGAATAACTGTTGCTAAATGTTGGTCGCCTCCAATATGTACTGCATTCGCTTTTTTGATAGCTCGCAAAGCTTTATTCCGACCAGTTTGCGGCCAACCATTAGAATCCATATCGGCATGTAGTCGATTTTCTTTTTTGCCATGTAAGTGGGCCCCTCCACAAAAACCCGTTTGAGATAAAACGGCTTTCATAGCTATGCCTTCTTTTGTTGCTCCCCATTTATCTAAAAAGGTTAATTGACGATTGCCCAATAATTCCAATCCTTCTACATCTACCGATTTTGGGTCATAATCTGGGTTGCGAATATGGTCTGGTCTTGGACCTTGTTGTGGAATTTTTCCTTTTGGGCCCGATTTAAATTTTCGATCTTCGAGAATAGCAAAATCTACACCACCAAGGATTAAATTGGTATAATAAACGCCGATGCCTTGCTGGATAGGTGTGGAATCAAAAGGATCTGGCAAATGTGCTGTTTGGCAACGTTCCACCATTTTTACATATTCGTGATGGAAAAAATAGCCCCCATCATTGCCTGCCATCGAAGACGCTTTTTTACCGTATTCTCCCCAAATATTGCCTTGCCCAATATCGTGGTCATCGGGAATGGTAATGGTCGGACGAGTGCGAATAATGTCTCGAAATTGCATCCCAAATTTTAGCCAAGCAGCCGTATGTTCTTTATGGTCATAAGATTGGTCGCCCGCAAAAAACAATAAATCGGGGTCTTGGTGATTCACATTTCGGATGTAATTGGCTCTATCGCCTCGGTCTTTATTACTATTACAGGAAAAGGCAGCTAAAATAATTTCTTCTTTCTCAATCGGGTCTTTTCTAATCAAGCCTTCAAAAATTGCCTTTTCTCCATGCAGCAAGCGATAAGGTATATCTTGCTTATTGTTCCAATTTTCTACCCTAAACAAGGTAGACCAACCAATATCATTGACTTTTTGTTGTTGAATTTCCGTCCAAGTATCTCCTGTTTTTATTGCTAATCGAACCATTCTAGTTTCTGTTGGATATAATGGAAATAATTGGGCAGATAATTTTAAGGTATTATTAGCGACGGTATATAATCCAAAAGCTATCACGGCTTCTCTTGGCACTTTTACATCTATGATCTCATTAGGTCGTCTATTCCACCAATCATTAGTTACAATGGTGTCCAAGTTTTCAAAGGGGGCAATTACTGGAGGCGTTCTATATTGTTGAGTAGTTGCTTCTTTTTTAGGATTGGTGCAAGCCAAAACCATTAATAGTAGGCCGAAAATAAATAGGTGGTTTTTCATTTTTAGGAATTCTTTTTAGAAAAAATTAATGACTAAAGGTACAAAAAGGTGATTACTTCCAGCGCTATTTAGAGCGTTAGATAGGAAATTAAGAGCTTGTTGGGAATTTATGCTAACAGAAATCGCTTTATCACATTTTTAAAACCATCCTAAAAAATACTTGTTGATTGTTAAGAGAATCATTGTAATCAAAAGCGGTCAAATATTGGGTAGTTAAATTTTAGGATGGTTTCAAATATCACATTTATCAACCTATTACTACACTCCATTCTTGGCCTTAGGTAATAATAATTATCAAAAAGTGATATATGTCCAAGTGTAGGCGAAGTTTGTCCATTCTACAACCTTTCCTTTGCCAGTATCTTTGCATCATCATTTAAACCAATAAATTTTAAATATTATGTCCGTATCAACCGTAACAAATCAAGAACAAGAAATCTTAACCAATGTGAATGCCGTTTTAAGTTTATTAGCAGAAGGACAATTCATTCAAGCTATGGAAACTTACCTTGACGATGATGTAACTTTATGGGAAGGCAATAATGAACCCAAAAGAGGCAAAGCCCATTGTTTAAAAGTAGAAGAAGAATTATTAGCCACCGTAACTGCCTTTCATGGTTATGAGGTAAAAAGTGGACCCGCAGTAAGTGGAGATACTTCTTTTTATGAAGCAGTTATGTCCTTTGATACCAACGATGGTACTAGCCATCGTTTTGAGCAAGTCGTTCGTACTAAATGGAGAAATGGGAAAATTATTGATGAAAGATATTATCACGCTTAGTAGTTAATCAATGCAATAGTTACCCCCCCCCAAACGAATAGTTTTACCTTAAAAGCTCGTCAGTTTTAAACTGATGAGCTTTTTTAATTTACTCGATGGTCTATCATCATTCAATCAAAAACTATTATATTTAGCCGATATATCTATTGGCAATAATTGCCAGCTTATATTCATCAAACAAAACGACTACTCATGACGCAACTTTTAGCCAAAATGGCAAATTGGAAATTTATCCTCCCCAGTTTATTGGCCTTTATTTATTGTCTTTATCTTTTTCAAGTTTATGGCGAACAATTAAACAAGCCTAAGAAAAATCAATTTGAAGATGATAAATTTTATGCCAGCTATAAACAATGGCAGACACATCAAATGTCAGATCATTTGCCTTTATGGGTAGAATTAAAGATAGATTATACTGATGAATATCTTCAACATAAACTTGATGGGTTTCCCCAATAAGAACTAAAATTGCAGAAAAATGGCTTTGATAGCTTTGGTAGGGTTGTATCTTTTAAATGAACTTATTTACAAAAGATAGTAGTATAATGGAAAAATTTGAAAAAATCAGGTATGAGTATATTTTAGATTTAGTAAATAAAGAATCAGAAAGAGATGCAAAGATAGAAGAGAAAGGGCGTCTTTTATTTAGAGCTTGTTGGGAATTTATCTTTCGGGCTAAAAACGCGTTTTTTCGCCCTGATTTCTTCAAATTTATTAGCAGGAGAATAAGCTAAGGAATGAATTAAAATTAAAATGACAATTAAAATTAAAACCACTACT
>CAZXYA010000765.1:0-3899 GCA_964644655.1 uncultured Saprospiraceae bacterium
ATAAGATGCAAAATAATTTTGCAAGCAAAATTTTGTATTGAACGCAGAGTCGCAGAGATGCGGAGACCACATATAACTCTGCATCTCAGCGTCTCTGTCTTCAATAATGTTGTCGTGATTTTTGCAAAATATGTTTTTAGGCAGCCTCTTACCTAAAGCAAATTTGTCAATCAATTCGTTATTTTTTACTCCGACCAAGAGCGGTTCCATCTGAATTAAAAATCAACCCAAGACCTAATTTTACACCATCAAAGTTGAACAACTTATCAATATTTTGATCCGCATTATTTAGTTGAAAAAAAGTATTGCGATTGGGTAATGTACGATGGTCGTTAATCAAACTATCTTCCGCATCCCTACCTTCAAATTTAATGCGTTCTCCCGTACTAAACCCATAGGTATAACCACCAAAAAAGTTTAGACTTAGTTTGGGGGTAATAGCGTAATTAACGTTCAATCTACCGGCAGGACCTGCGAATAAATTACGATAAGAAATATCCACCGTTTCGCTAAAAAATCGGGTTTCGTCAATTTGGATAAACAAATCATTTTGGCGCATTTCTCCTAGATCAATATTAGCATTTCCAACTACTACACCTAGTTGAGGACTTACACTTAGCCTACCTTGTCCTATTAGTAGACCATAGGTGAATTCAACTTCTAACTTGCCCGCATTACCATTACCTGGGCCCCAATCAAGCGCTAGATTACCTGCTCTTTTAGTATCCAAATTCTCAAAATAATATCCTAATCGGAAAAAGGTGAGATCGGACTGATCTTCTGTATTTACAGTAGTAGCAAAATTATCCATTGAAGGACTATCATCTACAATAGACGTTTGAATAGTCCCTTGACTTAGATTTAATGCCATTCGTCCTGCTCCCAATGTAAACCCTGCTCGACTGCGACTAACAGATTTTACAGGTTCAACAGGGACTTTTATGGATGTATCATCATTGGGGTTATAAGAAGGAGAATCATGATCTGTAGACGTTTCACTAAAAACAGATGTTGGTTCATTCTCTTCTTCAACATCAGCTGTTTCTGTAGCTATTTCACTAAAAACAGGTGTTGATTCATTCTCTTCTACAACATCAACTGTTTCTGTAGTTGTTTCACTAAAAACAGGTGTTGGTTCATTCTCTTCTACAACATCAACTGTTTCTGTAGTTGTTTCACTAAAAACAGGTGTTGGTTCATTCTCTTCTTCAACATCAGCTGTTTCTGTAGCTGTTTCATTAAAAACAGGTGTTGGCTCATTCTCTTTTTCAACATTAGCTGTTTCTGTAGCTGTTTCACTAAGAACAGATGTTGGCTCGTTTTTTTCTTTTTCCCTATCAGATTCTGCTATAGGACTCTCTTCAAAAATAGATGCTGGCTCGTTCGTTTCTTCCTTAATGCTAGATTCCGTAGAAGTGCTGCTAGATTGTTGGATAGTTGTCGATGTAACTTTATCATCTATGGATTCTTGCCTGATGTCATTACTAATTACTTCTGTACCTTCAATTGAGGAATTATTGACTACTTCTTCGGTTGGGATAGCGACCTTTTGGGAGAAGGAAAGAGTACCTGATTGCTGCTGAAGAAAGGAATTAATATCTGTTTCAACCTGTTGTATATTCAAGCTATTGATTGCCAATTGGTTCATATAAGAAGGGCCTTCTTCCTTCCAAATCTCTTGTAATATTTGTTTGTTGGCTACTTTTTGATCTGGAAAAATAACAGTTTGATGATCTTGCAAGTATTGTTTACTCCAAAGTAATTGTTGGCCATCCCAAACGCTTACTTTATATTCTGCAGGACTATACATCAATTCATAAAAATAACCCCCTAAATAGGTTCGCCCTTTCGCTACTCTGTATTGCACCTGTAGTGTTTCTTCAAATTCAATAGACACTAGTAAATCTCCTTGTTGATCCACACGTGTTAAATCCATTAAAAGAATAGTTAATTGTTCCTCATTCAAAGGAAAACTATTTGGAGTTTTAGAGGATATGATTTGTACAGAGTAAGTTTGATAGGATGGTTGAATTGGTATTGCCTTTAAAAAAATAGTGCTAGTCATAAAAAGAAATAGTAAAAAAATAAAGGCAAGATTTTTTAGATCAATTAAATTTCTCATGTATGTATTTGATTGTTTAAAATATGTTTTCAGTTGAAAGAAATCATTGGAATTATTAATGAATCTGTGTCAAAATTGAGTTAGGTGTTTTTAATCACTAACAATCAATATTGATGATTAATAAATGAAAGACTTTTTCGGCACCTTATTTATTGCCTACTCCCTTAATTCAAAACTATCTATTGAGTAGTTAAGATAATTAAGGAGATAGCAAACTCGTATCCGTAGAGACCAATAAAGATCGAACAGCAGTTGTATGAAATACTTTAGTAACGACGAAAGAACAAGTCTGTCAATTTTTTTGCCGTTAACTTAGATGGGAAGAATATATTAAAGGAAAGTAGTTAGGTTTATGTGTGTGCTGCAAGGTAAATAGAAAGACTAAAAAAACATACCCCTAGTCAAGGGGTTTTTTAACTAAAATTTCCATTTGTTTTAAGAAAATAACAAAATCCTGTATAGTTCGAAACTGCCTTGGTGTAAAGAGTTGATTGGCTTTAGTCTTTATTTTTTTATTCCATAAATCTTGGGTATGGTAGGCAGAACGATTGATAAGCTGGGCGGCTTGTTTCCAACTCAAATTAGGATTGATCGCATATGCGTTTAGCAAGTCAATTTGGGTTTCAGAAAACCCCCAATTTTGTTTAGATAGAGGATTTAAAGATGGATAGTTGGCAAATACATGAGTATGTAAACTGTGAGTATGTAATTGATTCATCCTATCAGTCTGCTCTTCTAATAGGCTGCCTATAGCAGTCGAAAAAAAACTAGTCATGGGTTGAGCATGGTAAGGTTCTAAGCCAGTTCGATAGATATTTAACAGTAGCGTCATATTGCCCGCTTGGTCTTGGAATAAAGGACTACTCATTTGTCGAACTCTATAGTATTGTTTGTTCACTAAAAGGAAAGGAATAAAAATGTTGTAAACATAGTGTTGGAGATTGGGTTTGATAACTGGTCTGAAATGATCCATGACTAAATTAATCGCCAATGCTTTAGCCAAAAATAGAGTTCGGAAAGTAGGATGTATTCTTTCAACAAATGTATGAAAGGACAAGCTGCTATCGGATATGCCTAAATAACGCTCCAAGTTAAAGGAAGCTGTTACAGAAAGATCATTCATGTTTAGAACGATTCCAAAACTGTCTGTGAGAGAAATTCGCTCCTTAATTAAAGTAAGTTGTTTTTGTAATTCATTTTGATCGATAGTGAAATCGTACTGACGGGTTTTTTTTTTTAAAGTATTTAAATATACTTCTATAGACTGATTCATTTGGTGGTTGTATCTAAAGTTCAATCTTTAAGTAATGACAAAGGGATAGCCTTGTCCAGAATAAACACCTTATTCTTTTGTCGTTAATTAATTATAGTTTTTTGTATTTACTTTTGGGTTGGATTAGTTGAATAACAATATTTGGAAAATATTGGTCTAACCAATTAGAAGAAAGCAAATATAGAAAATTGGTAGTAGTTTCTACTATTTAAATTCAAAAAAACACTTATTTTTTTAATTTAGTAACGACGAAAGAATAAATGCCGCATTTCGACGAGCTTATTTTGATCTTAGTTTTCTTGAAAAAATCCTTGCATAGCAGAGCTACGGAAGTATTTTTTCAAGGAAAATAAAGGCAAAAGAAACCATCCAAATGAGGGAGTTATTTTTTTGCCATTACTTAGTAGATAAATAGTTTTGGAATTATTTTAAAGATCTAATAATTTGCCGCCACCCCTTCCCAATCAAACTAAGATCTTTTCGCCAATCGTAATCTCTGGCATA
>CAZXYA010000766.1:0-3895 GCA_964644655.1 uncultured Saprospiraceae bacterium
GATTTTTAAGGGTGAGTAAATCTAGGTTTTCCGTTGGAAAACCTAGATTTACTCACCCTCAATATTCCTTTTAGGAGCAGCGTAGCTGTAGGCAGGCGTTCGGGGGACACGTTAAAATGATAATAAATTTATAGTAGTTAATGTTAACTAGCTAAAGCAAAGGAAGATTCGCCATCAATTGGCAATGACGGAATATCCACTATCTCCTTTTTCCCTTTTAAGAAATAAGACTTCATCATTCCCTTGCCTTTAATCATTACTTCTCCACAATCTTCAAAAAGGAATTCATCCGCTAAAATATTTTTTACATCTGCTGTAATATGAATCTGTTCTGGGTGTCCACTTGCTTCAAATCGACTAGCGACATTGACCGCATCTCCCCATAAATCATAAGAGAATTTTTTATTACCAATTACACCTGCTACCGCTTTTCCTGTGTGAATGCCAATACGCAATTTTAAATCATATTTTGCTGCATATTTTGCTTTGATAATTTCATTAATTTCCAAAGCCATATTCGCCACTTTTTGACAATGTTGTCCATCAGGAACAGGCAAACCACCTACTGCCATATAAGCATCTCCAATCGTTTTGATTTTTTCAATACCATATTTATCTACCAAGGTGTCAAACTCACTAAAAATTTCATCTAACATCGCTACTAGTTCACTTGGACTCATTTTGCTAGCGTATTCCGTAAAGCCTACTATATCTGCAAATATAATCGTGACATTATCAAAGCTATCTGCTACTGATTGGTGGCTATTCCGTAATTGTGCCGCAATGGTTTCTGGAAAAATACTTAGTAATAAATGGTCAGATTTTTCTCGTTCGTTGGCTAATAAATCCTTGTATTGGATGTTCTCTGTAAAGAAGAAATAAGAAAAATAAAGAGAGATAAAGAGTCCATCTAAAGCTATAATGGTATTGAAAGTTCGAAAAATGTCTTCGGGTACCGTAAAAGCAGGACCATGTATCGTATTCCATAATATGACCATCAAAAAACAAATAATAAATCCTCCCATATACCTTAAAAACAATTTCTTTTCCTTTCTTGAGAATAATAAGATTGTAGCTAAGGGAACAAAAGCCATGTGAATCATAATGACCGTATCAAGACCATAGTACATCGGCGGAATACAAGTAATCAATAAAGTAAAACCTAAGCCCCAAAACCGAGCTAAAGTAAAAGACAGACCAAAACGGATTAGCCCTATAAACAAAACAACAAAACCTGTCCAAAGCACCAAATCCAGCCAAAACATCTCCCACATTTCTAAATACACAAACCCAAACAACCAACTACCCAACACAAATACCATCATCGCAATTAAGATGATAATAATGGAGATATTTCTTTTTCTGTCTTCATCGAAGTGATTATAATGCTTTTGAATAATACTGTTAATATATGGTATCGTTTGCATGACGTTTGTGTTTTGCTCTATAGTTTTGTCTTTTCAAAATTCTCTTTGTTTTGAATTGAATGACTCAAAGATAGGCACGAAACCAGGTTAAATCGTTCGGATTGATGAATTAGGACGTCCGAATTTATGTTTTCGGACTTTTGGACATACTATCGTTGTAAAACAATCCGCTGTGTATCTACCCATGCTTCTCCAGCAACCTGCATTAAATAAATACCATTTGGTAAATCCGATAAATGAAGGAGCAAGTCAATTCTATCAGTTGGTGCAAATCGAAACTGCCTTACGGCTTGTCCTAATTGCCCATAAATAGTAATGGAAAGTTTGGTTGGTGTTGATACATTTCCTTGGTAGTTGATTGTCCCAGTTGTTGGATTAGGAAACATTTTGAAGGTAGGTGGGTAAGTAGTTTCCGCTTGCTGGGTAGTTTGCTTTTTACCGATACTCATAGGCGCAAATTCACTCGTCAATATTTCCTGTGAATTATTTATTATTCGATTAGTAGCAGCAGGAACTGCTTCTACACTAGATACACAAATATTATCAATATAAAAATGAGCATTGGGTGCTGCATAAAAGTTAAGTTGTTGCAGGTTGGTCAGAAAATCACCACTAAAGCTTTTTGTTCGATTGTCTGTAAATAATACATACCTATTTTCATCTAAATCAATATACGCCTCTACTGTTAGCCATCTATCTTGTATGGCCGCATCCTCATCGGCAATAATATATTTAATGTCCCCATTGGCTCTTCTTCGACTGCCCATCACATTTATGTAGGCCGTACGATTAGCCATTACCTTCATATCCCAAGCAACTCTGTAAATACCACTATAGTAATTACTATCTAAAAGTAAAGCAACATCCGATGCTACTACATTTCGGTCAAACGCCAGTACTCGATTAGTGGTATCTGTTTCCGCTTCCTGGACGTAGGCAGTACGCGTTGTCTGACCAAACAATTCCCAATCTGGACTCATTATCGTAATGTCCTCATTGGCTTGATACCCTGTAAAATCTTCAAATAGTATATTATTCGTTTCACAAGCCACTAAAGCACTACTGCCTCCACCAACACAATCAACGGACAATTCAAACTGCGCATTATCATAAGTACCTCGGCTATCTATCGCTAGAAAATAGGTGCCCGCTGGTAGGGCGGAAAGGGTTAATGTTTCCGTTTCCCCTCTGGAAATTATTGTTCCCAAACAGCTTTCTGGCGAACAAAAATCTGATAGGAAAAATAAAGTTGATTTATAAGGTTGTGCCGTCAAATTTTCCTCCTTAAATCGAATTACCAAATCTGTTGGTGTATTAATCATTAGTTGATAAAATAGTTCTCGACCATTAAAGGTTTCTGTGTCACAAGCACCATAAGTCATTAATATATTTTGACCCAACCGAGTACTGCCAGTAATCGTTTGTCCACAGGCTATAACCCCATCTACATACTGGTTCAAATCATAGGGGCAGTCGTCCATACAATTTACGATTCCGTCACCATCGCTGTCAATTTGTGGTGGCGTTCCACAACCACAAGCATCTGGCTCAATTTTACTAGGGTCGTTAGGGCAGTTATCCGTACAATCTGGTGTTCCATCCTCATCCGAATCAATACGATCATCACAAAAATCTATACAATCGGAAATACCGTCGCCATCTGAATCAATGCGATCATCACAAGGGTCTTTACAATCAGAGATACCATCCCCGTCCGAATCAATGCGGTCGTCGCAATCATCTTTACAATCGGAAATGCTATCCCCATCTGAATCAATGCGGTCGTCGCAGGTATCAAAAGCATCCGCTATGCCATCATTATCACTATCCAATCTTGATATTAGTTCTACCTCGGATGAACTGGAACAAGCACCATTGGTTATCGTCCACTTTAGGGTAGCTCTAGATGGTGTGGACATACCAGTAACAGTACTTACGGGACTTAATGGATTCGTAATGTTTGCCGTACCGCTTACCAATGACCAACTTCCTGTACCTGTCGTTGCCGTATTTCCAGCTAATGTAAAACTACCTATGTTTAATTTTGTTTGGTCTTCCCCCGCATTTGCCATGGTGCCTTGTTCGTCAACGGAAACGGTGAAAGTCTCATTATCTACCGTGTTATTGCACCCGCTGGCGGTTACGGTATAAGTAGTCATGGTCGTTGGGTTAGCCATTGGATTGGCAATATCGGTAGCAGTTAAGGAGGCATTGGCATTCCAAGTAAAATCAAACGCACCACTTGCAGTCAATTGAGCCGTTGTGCCTTTACAGATAGTCCCATCATTAGCCGTGCCATCACTTTCAGCTATGGAAATAGTCGATGTATTGGGATGTGCTAGAATCCGAGCCACCGAACAATTACCCCCATTTCCATACATGACCTTCACGGTAATATTAGGATTATTTGCAAAAGAATATAATAAACAACAGGTCGCCAATTTGGGGTTTAGAAATATTCTAAATCT
>CAZXYA010000767.1:0-3891 GCA_964644655.1 uncultured Saprospiraceae bacterium
TCGCCAATTTAATTGATATGCAGTACCCTGTTGCGTTTATTACTTGAATCTAGGAAAGGTATAGTTGCTAATGAAAGTATTTTGGATATAAATCTGATGGGTTTTAATAATGTTTATGAAGCATGTATTGAACTAAGATCTTCGGAGTTAGAGATTGAAGATAGTAACTTCTTTGATTATCATTTATTTGGAATCGATTCTAGATTTTCAACATTATTAGATGTTGATTATTGTAATTTTAGATTATCTCCGATAGCTACATCTTTTGTTATTGATGGAATTTCTATTGTTGGAATACCAATATCTAGTAAAATCAGCGTAAAAAATAGTGATTTTGTTATGGAGAATTTATTAACCTCAGGATCTGATGGAATTTACATTCAAGATTTCAATAATGCTGGTGCTGGCACAGAGATAGATATTAGTTTTAATAATTTTATGACTGACTGTCGAGGAGCAAATCCAATAAGGATGGTAGGAGAATTCCCCTCATTAACCTATGCAGCCATAGAGTTTAATAATTTTAAAGATAGTCACTTGGGCGGATCTATGATTGATGTCAGAGGTAACATTAGTAATCTATATATTTTTAGTAATGTTGTAGATAATTTTGAGTCTTTTGATGATGATAGATTTACAGAGAAACCATCTAGATTTGTTTTTCTTGAAGGAAATTCCACAGGGATAACTAATTCTGTTTCTGGTAATTACTTAACTCCTTTTGAATGGACTCCTGATTTAGGAGCTTGGTCTTTTACAATAAATAATGCAGGTGGAGGGATAAAGATGAATTCTTTTAACAATATAAAAATATGTGAAAATATAATAGGTGATACAGATGTAGACCTAGCGATTAGTGGAAATAGTTTGGGGACTGAAATTCTTAGAAATACATTTTTTTGATTACCTAGAATATTTAAACATTATTATTGAACCTCAAGTACACACTGGGAATGTATGGCACAGAGAAATACATGGGATAAATGACTTAAACGGTCTATGTAATGCAAATTGTGCCCTGTCTTCTTTTGATGTTCATATTGATGAAATTTCAGATGTACTCCCAACTTTTAATCCAGATAATAAAACTTCAGTAGAAGATTGGTTTTTTGTTGATTCTGGAAAAGATCCTTTATTAGAATGTTCTTTTCAAAGGCCTTCTCCATCTGAAGCTTTAACGCTATTTGAAAATGCTATTATAAACTCTGAGATTGAAACTGGAGATGGATTTGCGTGGGAGGCAAAAAAATACCTGATTGGTAAGGCTAATCGTTTTAGTGAAATGTACGTAGATAATTTGGAAATTCTTGATTTTGTAGAGAATGAGAATAACAACTCTACTACTGAATATTTGAATATGGCGAACGAAATTATTGATGTTCAAAACAAAGATGAATATAATTTGGTGAACTGGAATTTAAGAGATGGCAAGACAACACATAAAGAGAGTTTGAAAGCAATCTTGTCACAGATTCAAGTAAGTGGGTTTACGCCTGATCTTGAGAATCTAATAACGCAAGAAATTATTTTTTTAATAGACTTGCAGAATGACCATAGTAATAATTTAGAACAATACAAAAATGAAATTATCTAAGAATTTCAAATATTAAAAAATATAAATGCCTCTTTAAGTGCTGATTTAATTTTTGAACAGAATGAGAAATTAATGAATGATATATATCTGTCTAAAATAGTAAACCAAACGACTGAATTTAGTGAAGAAGAAATTGAACTATTGCAATCCATAGCAGTACAATGCCCAAGTGAGGGAGGAATGTCTGTATTTAGGGCGAGAATTGCTTTACCAGATTGTGATCATACTGAATATGATGACTGTGAGAATAGTATTGATAATAGAAGTGTATCAAGAGACTTGGTAACTATCAATAAAAAAGATATTGACATATTTCCGAATCCAAGTACAGGCAATTTTATAATTAGTCTTGCTGATTCTGCAGAAGGGGAATTAAAAATAGTAACTCCACTTGGGGTTTCTATCTATAATAAAACCTTTAATTCGAAAATAATTGAAGTTGATTTAAATAGTTATAAGGGCATGTTTTTTTGCTATTTTAAGTTTAAAGATGATTCTGTTGTAACTAAATCTTTAATTGTACATGAATAAACTAAGCCTATTAACTAATATGCTGCTTATTTCTTGTATATCAATCTTAAGTAGTCAGACTAATTACGATATTCAGTGGCGGATGGGTCAAAGTGCCAATATTGCTCTTTGTTTTGAAGAAAATGAGTTACAAGTGAAATCCCTTGTTGCTTCAGATTCTTTTGATTTAAGAGGTACAGCTATGGGAATTTCTGACAAAAACGGAGTATTTCAGTTTTACTCAAATGGGTGTGATATTATTTCAGCGAATAATTCCTCTTTGGTAAATGGTGAGGGCATTAGCCCAGGGGTAGTAGAAGATGTATTCTGTAATAGTGTAAATGCAAATCCAATACCGCAAGGAGGTCTTATTATACCTGTGCCAAGTAAAAATAATGAATACTATGTGATAAATTATGATTTACAATTGGTAAATTATTTTGATACCCTAGAGGCTTGGGATCCGCAAAACTTGTTATTGCATAGGGTTGATATGGATTTAAATAATGGTGATGGCGCAGTAGTGTCCAAAAATGAGGCTGTAATTCACGATGATTTAGCATTAGCTCGAGGACAGCTGCAGGCCGTGAAGCATGCGAACGGCATCGACTGGTGGGTGATGGTTCCCAAAGCGGCTTCTAATTGCTATCATCTAATTTTGCTTACTGCTGAAGGTGTTCGAGAAGAGAAAATTATTTGCTCGGGGGAAGCTTGGAATGCATTCAGCGGTACTGGCCAAGCTGTATTCTCTCAAGATGGGACAAAATATGTACGGGCAAATCCATGGAATGGGATTAATATTTTTGACTTTGATAGATGTAGTGGAGAACTTTCAAATCCCATTGTATTCCCTTTTACGGAGACTGGTTTTCAAGGAGTGGGTGTGGCGATTTCGCCAAATGGAAACCTTCTTTATGTCACAAGATTGGATAAAATATTCCAATTTGATTTATTGGCAGAGGATGTAGAAAATAGTAAAGTATTGATTGATACCCTTGGTCCAAATTTGCCCTCATTTGCTGCATCTATGTTTTTGTGTCAGCTAGCACCAGATGATAAAATATATATTGCGGGTACAGGTAGCCATAGTTTTTTACACGTAATAAATTCACCTAATGAACGAGGACTAGCATGTGACTTTAGACAGAATGGCATTGTGTTGCCGGACCTAAATTTTGTAGGGATTCCTAATTTCCCCAATTATGACTTAGGTGCATCTAGCGAATATTGTGAACCCTTGTCCACCAGTATTTTTGATAGCGCTTTGGTGACTGGTCATTTAGATATATCTCCTAATCCTGCCATTCAAAGTGTGGTGTTGAATATTGAGGGTGAAACGATTTCTTCCTATTCTATTTATTCCATACATGGTGCTGAGTTAATAAGTGTAGAGGAGGAAGGTATTAAGTTGAATGTAGACATTAGTGCATTGCCTTCTGGGGCTTATATTGTTTTAGCTCGATTGTTGAGTGGGTATCAGCAGGTGGGGAAGTTGGTGAAAGAGTAGGAGAGAGTAAAAGCATAAGGATTTGTGGGAATGAGTGTCATTATTGAATAGACTTTCTATGTGCCTTTAAAAATTTCAATATATGCTTCTTCCATTTTCGTAAGCTCATCAATTGAGAGCTTTTTGAAGTCTTGAATTTTTCATTTATTGTTAGGGTAATTTTAGTTTTCTAAGGGTAATTTTGGTTTTTGAGGTCAAAATTGGGGTAAAATACCTTTTCTAATTAATAATTCACTTTATTCGAGCATTCCAAAGAAAATTTAGTTTCAGTAAACCTAGT
>CAZXYA010000768.1:0-3887 GCA_964644655.1 uncultured Saprospiraceae bacterium
CTTCTTTAGGAGAACAATCTTTACCAACTGGATTCTATTTGGCAAGGTTGAAGGCGGAGCATTTGAATGTAACTTATAAAATTCAGGTGGTACAGAAGTAGTAAAGTACCGAGTGTAGTCAAGGTTAAAACATTGGGTGAACTTAGCAGAATTTTATCCAATGTTTTAACCTCAATATGTCTAACGATTTGAGGATAAAATGAAATGAAGAAACGCTAATCAAAATATTCCATTAGAAACTAATAGCAATGGAAAGAGAATTTTATAAAGAAATAAAAACTATTTCAGAAAACTATCCAGAATTTCCTTATGAGGAGACTCATTGGAAGGCATTAGAGAAACGACTCAATCAAAAGTCTGATGTCAATGTAAAATCATGTTGGTTGAAGACTTGTTGGTTATTCTTTTTCAAAAAGAAGTAATTAAAAAATAGAAAACCAACTTTGTCCAAGAATAAAATTTGGGTTTAACTAATTTGCTTGGTGTTTTCGAAAATTCTTAGAATTTTGAGAAAAGAAGACTGTAAGGACAATTTTGTTAATTCCATTTAAGTTAAAACTAGAGGCGATTAAATGCAATTGCATTGCATTTTCTTTATTCTTACTTTTGTTCATTAATGAAAATAGCTATCCACATATTCACTATTTATATGCTTGCGCTATCGCTTGTTCCTTGCGGTGATGGGGGAGGGGGTATCGTGGAAATAGCCAAACATCTTTTGGAGATAGAACATTCCCATGTAACTGACCATGACCAACACTCTAACGATTGTGGGGATGATGATTGCTCCCCTTTTTGTATATGCAGTTGTTGTTCTAGCGGTATAGATTATCCAGTAAAGTTACCTCTACAAATTAAAAGACCTATACTAATAGTAGATTCTAACCCTTCTTTTGCACCTAATAATATTGCTTTCTCCTTTAATTCCGCTATTTGGCATCCGCCAACCCTTAGTTAAGCCATTTTCGCAGGATACCTATGCCTGCACCTAACACATTTATTTGGTTTAACAAAACATTCCTTTCGATATGTTTGATAAAATTATCGCTTATTCGATACAGAATAAGTTTGTGATAGGGCTTTTGGTAGCAGCCCTAATCGTCTGGGGATTATTCTCCTTACGACAGCTACCCATTGATGCTGTTCCTGACATCACTAATAATCAGGTGCAAGTCATTACCATTTCCCCAACTTTGGCAACGCAGGAAGTTGAGCAATTTATTACTACGCCTGTTGAGTTGGCTTTACAAAACATTCAGCAACTCGTAGAGATACGCTCTATTTCTCGTTTTGGGTTGTCAGTAGTGACGGTTGTTTTTGAAGAAGATATGGACCTTTATCTCTCTCGGCAGTTGGTCAGCGAATACCTCAAAGAGGCTGAAGGAAATATTCCCGATGGTTTAGGTACACCTGAAATGGCGCCGATTTCTACGGGTTTGGGGGAAATTTATCAGTATGTTATACGACCTGCAGAGGGGTTTGAAGAGAAATATTCCCTTACAGAATTGAGAAGTATTCAAGATTGGATAGTCAGCCGACAATTATCTGGAATTGAGGGAGTAGTAGAAGTAAATACTATGGGTGGCTTTCTAAAACAATATGAAGTTGCTGTAAATCCTAATTTACTCAAATCAATCGGTATCAGCATTACGGATGTTTTTCATGCCTTGGCAAATAGTAACGAAAATACGGGAGGAGCTTACATCGAGAAAAACCCTAATACCTATTATATAAGAACAGATGGTGTTGCCCGTTCCTTGACTGATTTAGAAAATATCGTGGTAGATGTCCGAAATGGCAGACCAATTTTGATAAAGGATGTAGCAACTGTTCAATTTGGAAAAGCACCCCGATACGGTGCATTAGTGAGAGATGGAGAAGAAGCCGTTGGTGGTCGAGTAATGATGCTCAAAGGGGCAAATTCCGCAGCCGTTACGGAGCGAGTCAAAGAACGGGTTGAGCAAATCAAAAAATCTTTACCCGAAGGAGTAATCATTGAACCCTATTTGGTCAGAGATAAATTGGTATCTACCGCTATTGGTACCGTTAAAACCAATTTGCTAGAAGGAGGGCTGATTGTCATTTTTATTTTGGTGATAATGTTAGGTAATTGGCGAGCTGGTTTGATAGTCGCCTCGGTAATTCCCTTAGCGATGTTGTTTGCCGTTTCCATGATGAATTGGTTGGGTATATCTGCTAACCTGATGAGTTTGGGTGCAATTGATTTTGGGTTGATAGTAGATGGTGCAGTTATCATTGTGGAGGCAATTATCCACCGACTACAGGTAGGCTTTGCTGGGCAAAAATTAACTCAATTGCAAATAGATAAGGAGGTACAAACCGCCTCTATAAAAATCAGAAGTTCAGCAGCTTTTGGTGAAATCATTATTCTGATAGTTTATATTCCAATTCTTGCCTTAGTAGGAATCGAGGGCAAAATGTTTATCCCAATGGCACAAACGGTCATGCTGGCAATCGGTGGTGCATTAATACTATCCTTGACTTATGTACCAATGATGGCTGCGCTGTTTTTGAATAAAAAAATCACAGATAAAAAAACGATTGCAGACCGCATTATTGCATTTTTCCAAAAACTTTATACGCCTGTTTTGAATGCTGCTTTACGATTAAAAGCTTTATTCGTTTTGGCAACAATTGCCTTATTTGTATTTAGTTTCATTGTTTTCAGTCGAATGGGAGGAGAGTTTATTCCAACCTTAGAAGAAGGTGATTTAGCAATGCAACAAATTTTACCGCCTGGTACTTCGCTCTCGCAAAGTGTAGAAATGGCATCCATCATTCAGAAAAAACTGCTAAATGAATTTCCAGAGATTGAAGATATTGTTGTCAACATTGGTGCAGCCGAAATACCCACCGACCCCATGCCCGTCGAAATCGGAGATTATGTTTTGGTGATGAAACCTAAATCAGAATGGACTTCTGCAAGTAATAGGCAAGATATGTTTGAAAAAATCGAAAAATCATTAAGTGCTATTCCTGGAGTGGGCTATGAGTTTTCTCAACCAATACAACTTCGATTTAATGAATTAATGACAGGCTCAAAAGCAGATATTGCCATTAAGTTATACGGTCAGGACTTAGACTTACTTTATAGCAAAGCCAAAGAAGCGGAAAGTTTTATCACTAAAATTGATGGCGTAGGAACGGTCAATGTGGAACAAACAATAGGGATGCCACAAATCGTAATCAACTTCAAATATGATAAAATGGCACAGTATGGTTTACAGGTCAGAGAAGTGAATCAAGTCGTTAGAAGTGCTTTTGCTGGTGAAAGTGCAGGGGTGATTTATGAAGGAGAAAAGCGGTTTGATTTAGTAGTTCGATTGGATGAAAAATATCGTAATGATTTAGCCGATGTACAAAATTTATACATCACTTTAGACAATGGAACGCAAGTACCTTTACAATCAGTAGCGGAGGTGGAGTTAATAGATGCCCCTATGCAGATTTCCAGAGAAAATACGAATCGAAGAATTGTCATTGGGGTCAATGTCGGTGATACAGATGTGGAAACATTAGTTAGCAAAATACAAACGGAATTAGATGCTAAAGTGGATTTACCGTCAGGGTATTATTTCACCTATGGTGGACAATTTGAAAATCTGAAGGCTGCTAATGCTCGCTTGATGATAGCTGTACCGTTTGCGTTGGCGCTGATTTTCATACTGCTTTTCTTCACCTTTGGCTCAATTTCGCAGGCAGCATTAATATTTACCGCTATACCACTTTCCGCCATCGGGGGCATCTGGGCTTTACAGCTACGAGGAATGCCTTTTAGTATCTCCGCTGGAATTGGTTTTATTGCTTTATTTGGAGTAGCTGTATTAAATGGAATCGTTTTGATTGGCTATTTTAATCAATTACAA
>CAZXYA010000769.1:0-3871 GCA_964644655.1 uncultured Saprospiraceae bacterium
TAGCCATCCAAAATTTACCACAAAAAACCCAAGAAATTTACCGTTTGAGCCGCTATGAATATCTTTCAGGTAGAGAGATTTCAGAGCGTGTGGGGCTTTCAGAAAAAAGTGTCGAGTATCATATCTCGCGGGCTTTAAAATTTTTGCGTGTTGAATTGAAAGACTATCGAGCGATTTCTTCTGGACTAATTGTAGTATCTGCTATTCTCTAAACCATACTTTGTCTGTAATTCATTTCCTTTTTAAAATATAATTTTCCTTTTTTTAAAAATAATTCACTTTTTGTTTAGGGTAACACACAGCTAAACCTACTATATAATTGTACAGACAAAAATCAACAATGAATAAAATCGAATTTAAAGATTTATTAAAGAGGTATTTAACGAATGAGTGTACTGATAACGAACGCTTATTAGTAGAGGGGTGGTATGATTTACTAGGTGATGAAAAAGAATTAGAAATAGATGATTTAGAATCTTTAGAAGAGGAGATTTGGAATAAAGTACATGCTAAAACAGTAAAATTAGAACAAATCACTACTTCTTCAAGACCAAATAAGCCATTTAAATTAAAACCTTGGTATCAACGACAAGGTTGGCAGATAGCTGCTAGTATTTTGTTTTTGATTGCCATAGGTAGTACTTGGTTATATAATAATGCTAATTTTTCTGATGCCAATATTGAAGAAAAAATAGTCTATCAACATACTATTTTTAATAACACTAAGCAACCAATGGAGACTTGGTTAGAAGATAGTTCTAAAGTTACCTTGTTTGCTGGAAGCCGAATAGATATTCCAATTACATTTGCGGACAATATTACTAGAGAAGTACAATTGAAAGGAGAGGCAATTTTTGAGGTGACTAGAAATCCTAATAAACCTTTTTTAGTTTATACAGGAGAGGTGGTAACTAGGGTCTTAGGAACGAGTTTTAGAATAGTACATAAAGGAAAAAAAGAAAATATAGAAGTTGCGGTTTTATCTGGAAAGGTGTCAGTAGATGTTAAAAATAAGCAGTCACAAAAAAATAACGGTGTAGTTTTAACCCCTAATCAAAAAGTGACTTATCATATTGACAAACAACATTTTACTACATCCGTAGTGGATAATCCTGTTATTTTGAAATCGAAAAAAGATAAGAAAACCGTCCCTAATTTTATCTATGAAGAAACACCGATTGAAGTAGTGGTTGGCGAATTAGAACAAAATTATGGCATCCAAATAGTAGTAGATAATGAGCGATTTAATAATTGCCCATTAACTGCAGATTTATCTGAACAAACTTTGTTTAATAAATTAGAAATGATTTGCACTCCGTTGAATGCGACCTTCGGAGTCAAAGGTACAACGATATTAATTGAAGGGAGAGGCTGTAATTAAGTAATGAATAAAAATATAGACACATTGGGGCAAAATCTTTAGCTCCAAATCCTGAACTTATTCTAAACCAAATAGAAGTCTAAAAAAAATCAGCCAATCCTACTGTGAATAGCATTGGCTGAAAGCGAATCCCTTTTTTATTGATAATGCGACTTATCAATTTATAATTGGTGTACACCAATTGTGAAAAGGGTGTTTTTTGTCTAGCTAGAAAATAATTTTTAACAATCACAAACCATTTTTTCACTACACAAACGATTCAAAGTTATGAAGAAAAGTCAACAATGTAAAAAACTTGTCTTAAAAATTATGAAATTTACTTTCATACAACTCTTATTCACCACCTTATTGGCAGGCTTTGCTTTTGCAAACGACCTGAGTGGACAAGAATTATTAGATAAAAAAATAAGCGCCAACTTTCAGAATACTAAATTGAAGGATGCTTTACCAAGAATAGAGCGATTAGCGAATATTTCTTTCGTTTATAGTTCCAAAGCAATTAAAGCACAAAGAAAAGTAAACATTAAGGTGCAAAACCAGAAATTGTCTGCCTTTTTGGATGAGCTTTTTCTACCTTTAAATATTGTTTATAAAGAATTAAATGGACAGATATTATTGAGTGCAGGAAAAGTAAAAGCGGTTGGTTCTCTGGAAAAAAATGCCATTAAACCTATTCTTTTTACCCAAAAACCATTGGCTACCATTACTGGAAAAGTAACAGATATAGATGGAGAAGGTCTTATCGGTGCAAATGTCATCGTGAAAGGAGCTACGAGTACTGGTACCATTACTGATTTTGATGGAAATTACGAATTGAGTGCACCTGATGATGCGACTACTTTGGTCTTTTCTTACACAGGCTATCAAGATAAAGAAGTAGCTATTAATAACCAGACTGTTATCAATGTAACACTATTAGAAGGGGTAGAATTAGAAAGTATTACCGTCGTTGGTTCTCGTGGTAAAGCTAGAACAGATGTAGACCGACCTGTTCCCGTAGATGTGGTAAGTGCTAAAGAACTAAAAGCGACAGGACAAACAGATTTAGGGCAGCAGGTACAGTTCACTTCTCCTTCGTTTAACTCTGCAAAATATGGGGTAAATGGTACGACTAACTACGCAGACCCTGCTTCTTTAAGAGGATTAGGTCCTGACCAATCTTTAGTTTTAGTGAATGGCAAAAGAAGACACCAATTTTCTACCTTAAACCTGAACGTTGCACCGGGATTAGGGAATGTCGTAACGGATTTAAACAGTATTCCATCTGGTGCATTGAAAAGAGTGGAAGTATTGAGAGATGGAGCTGCTGCCCAATATGGGTCAGATGCGATTGCAGGTATTATTAATATTGCTTTAAATGACCAAAGTGATGGAGGTACTTTTACAACTACTTATGGAGGTCATTTTTCTTCTCCTGATGACCCTGCCTCTGGAGGTAGAACATTTAGAGATGGAACGACTATCAAAAATTCATTGAATTACGGTTTTAGTTTAGGAAAAGAAGGTAGTTATTTTAATTTCACTTTGGAGCATTTCAGATTTAGTGGGACGAATCGCTCGGATTATTACACAGGAGGTCTCTACCCAAGTGTGCCAGAAGACCAGCCAAGAGATACAGATGGGAATATCATTCCTACAGAGAATTATCCTTATTTAACAGAAGACCCAAGAGGGGAAAGAGGGATTTATCCACAAGGAGATTTTGTAGTGGGGAACTTTGGTAGCAACGAAAATGAAACAAAGCAGTTATTTGTGAATACAAAATACCCAATTGGAAATAATGGGATGAGCATCTATGCTTTTGGTGGATTTTCTGATAAAAACATTATTGCTTTTGGATTCTTTAGAAATCCTGGTCGTTTTTCTAGGTCTGTATTAAGTGTTTTTCCTGATGGATATGTGCCAATTTCTCCGGGTACAAGTACCGATTATTCTTATGCGGTAGGGATAGATAGAGTATCTGCGGACGGTTGGAATTGGGATTTATCTTACAGCTTAGGACATAATGATTTATTCTTAGATATTTTTAATACAACGAACCCATCCTTAGGGTCTGCAACACCGACTTTCTTCCACGTAGGAACTTATAACTTTGAACAAAATTTATTTAGTGCGGATGTCAGTAAGAACTTAGGTGCGGTAGGTAGTCTAGCAGGATTAAACTTAGCTTTTGGCGCTCAATTTAGAAATGACAATTACTGGCAAACAACGGGTAGTTTAGAATCTTTCACACCAGGTCCATTAGCAACTATTGGAAAAGATGTAGGCTCAAGTGCAAGACCGGGTATCGCCGATGAAAATGAAATTGAAAGAAATAACTTTGGTATTTATGCGGATGTAGAGGCAGATATAAGTGATGCTTTCTTAGTAGCAGTAGCGGCAAGATTTGAAAATTATAGTGACTTTGGTGGCAACATTTCTGGAAAATTAGCAGCTAGATAGTTCTTGGAAGAAAACTCATAATCGACTAATAATCAGTAAAATAAGTTC
>CAZXYA010000770.1:0-3869 GCA_964644655.1 uncultured Saprospiraceae bacterium
CGAGTATTGGCTAATACTTCTTGATAATTGACAACTTTCTTTTTTAAATTACTATATTCTCTATTCATTTTAGGTTAGTATAAGGGAAGGTCAGTTCCCTGTGAATGATTTTTTTCGAGGAAAAGATATTCCTCTATACTTTTGGCAAAGCTAACAAGACTTCTTTAAAAGGAAAAATATCTACCCAAAGTTTACTTATTGCCAAATAATATTTGCATATTTAGTTAACTAAACTACCAACCTTATGCCAAGTTATCGAAATCTGCTATGCTTATTCCTTTGTTTTAATACCTTCATTGCCAATGGATTAAATGATACCTTAAAAGTGGCTTATACGCGTGCTGCCCCCTTTATTATTACAGATAGTGGACAACCAGCAGGTATTAGTGTTTGGCTTTGGGATAAAATAGCCAAAAATTTGGATATTGAATACGAATTAGTGGAAATGAGGTTTGCAGATATTTTGCAAGGCTTAGAAGATGGGACGGTCGATGCTAGTATTAATCCTCTAACCGTAACAAGCGAACGCAGTAAAAGAATGAACTTTACGTATCCTTTTTATGCAGCTAATGCAACGGTTGCTATCAAAAAGACAACAACCGTACAGAAATTTTTACAGTTCCTAGGCTCTTTTTTTTCTTTGAGTTTTTTAAGTGGTTTAGTAGGTCTTATTTTTATCATTATTGTTTTTGGTATCATCGCTTGGTTATTTGAACGAAAGAAGAATCCCGAACATTTCCGACCGAGTTGGAGGGGTATATGGGACGGCATCTGGTGGTCAGTTGTTACGATGACAACGGTAGGATATGGAGATAAAGCACCCAAAAGTAATGGCGGTAAATTTGTGGCTTTGCTTTGGATGTTTAGTGGTTTATTATTTATTTCTGGATTTACGGCGAGTATTGCCTCTACCTTAACCGTTAATCAATTAAGCTGGAATTCAGATAGCATCAATGACTTTAAAGAACGCAAATCGGGTACGATTAAATCAACTGGTACAGAGGATTATTTAAAGCACCACTTCTTCAAGAAGATTGTTCCTTATAATGGTTTAACCGATGGATTAGATGGCTTGAAGAATGATGAAATAGCTGCTTTCTTATATGATGAACCCATATTAAAATATCGCCTAGCCAACGAAGCTACTTATGAATCTTTAGAAACTTTGCCTATCAAATTTGATTTACAGTTTTATGCGTTTGCTTTTTCTGGTCAACGTGATGCACTTAATAAAACCGTTTCCCAAAAGATACTGGAATATACAGAAGGGATGGAATGGCGGTTATTACTGGCGGAGTATGGTTTATCTGAATTATAGAAAACTACATTTGATTTAAACTTTTAATTCTTGAAAGGCTATTTTCTCAAACAACAATTTCTCGAACACTCAATTTTCCCAGTAAGGGATGAGGTAATTGATATACACTTAGTTTAGGTTCTTTCCATTTATTTATATTATCAATTAAATTGGCCATGACGCTTTCTAATTTTTGGGCTGATTTTTCTTTTTCAAAAGGAGTCGTTGTAGGAACAAAAGTTTTGGATGCTTTTCCACCTTCGGCTAATGTGGCTTTATAGTTTTTAAAGAGTGTTTCATAAATCATTTCTTCCCGCTTGCATTTTCCAAACATCGTTCGTAAAGCCAATTTAGGCATATTCAATGCCTTATTAATTGGCTGAATACTTTTGGTTAAATGGTCTATATATTGGGCAATTGTCCATTTATCGGGCACTAAATCAGCATTAAATTTAGCTGCTTCTCGTTTAGATAGCCGTTCAAAGAGTGGGCTGGTTGCCGTTTGGAGTCGTTAGACAAATGGAGTTTATTTTGTTTATTTAATCTAGGCTACTATCAAAAATTACGACTCACGGAGCTAAAGAATAATATTGATGGTATTTCTAGCCGAATGCTTTCTGTGACTTTAAAGAAATTAGAAAAACACCAGTTTATAAAAAGGCAAGTTTTTGCCCAGGTGCCGCCAAAGGTAGCATCTGAATTGACAGAATTGGGCAAAATTTTAGCCGCAAAAATGGCAGATTTGAGCAATTGGTTTATTAATAATAGTGCCACACTCCCGACAATTTCAAATAAAGAGTAATTTTTTTTGAAATTTTTATTTTTTGCTACTTCATTTTTTCCATTTTGGGTTTGATATTAAATTACCTACTTCAAAAGCACCCCTAAATAATATTCTGATTTTAGCACTTATTCCAAATTTAAAATCTAAAAAAACACATAATTTATTTATTATGGAATTTTATATGGATATTAACTTAGTGTTAAATTTACAATAAGCGTAGCTTTTGTGAACTTTTTTAGTAAATATTTGCGTTGTAAAAGCGTGTACAACCAAAATTAAAATTCACAAAAAAAGTAGCTAAAACACTACAATATGTTCCTATTAAATTTCAGAATTACAAACATTTATTTACACTCTTTCTTACTTGCTTTTTTAACAAGCACTTTGTTTACTCAAACAGCAAATGCCCAAAAAAGTATTTTTGAAGAAATGAGTCATAAAGAAGTATTGATGGTTACCTTAAAAGCCGATTTTGCTTTGATAGATAGCTCTAGAAGGACTAAGGATAAAATTCCTGCGACATGGAGTTTTGAAGATAAAAATGGTGTAAATCAATCTTGGAAGGTTAAATTAACGACTAGAGGTAATTTTCGTCGGATGAGATGTGAAATGGCGCCTTTAAAAATTAATTTCAAGAAAAAAGAATTAAAGGCAGCAGGCTTGGCTAAATTTGATGATATGAAACTGGTCACCCATTGTGTTAAAAGTAGATCAGAAGCTAGGGCCTTATTGCAAAAAGAGTATTTAGCCTATAAATTATACAATCAAATTACAGACTATAGCTATCGAGTACAGTTATTGAAAATTAATTATGTAGACATCAATACAGGGAACAAAACAAAACATTGGGCATTTTTAATTGAAGATACCGCAGAATTAAGGAATAGAATTGAAGCGACCGCTAAAGTTGAAAATTGTTTAAATTTACCAAGAGATACTTTTCATGATGGTTTATTAAAAATTGCCTCCATTTTTCAATACATGATAGGTAATGCTGACTGGGATTTAAATGTTGGTAGAAATGTAAAGTATTTAATCAAAAATGATAAAGTAATCCCTATTCCTTACGATTTTGATTTCTCTGGTTTGGTAGATGCACCTTATGCCATCCCTAATCCTAATTTTGGCATTCCTAACGTTAAGACTAGAATTTTCCTAGGATTTAAAGAAGATATGGAACTATTGAAAAGCACCCTATCTTATTTTAAAACTAAGCGCTTAGACATACTAGATACCATCAATGAATTTAAAGTGTTAGACTCGACAAAAAGAGAAGAGCTTATTTATTACCTCGATTCTTTTTATGCAACGATCAATGATATTGTTTTGGGAGAGAAAGTAGAAACTTCTTCTGCTCCTAATTCCGTTCTTATTATACGAACAAAATAAGGAAGGATTAGGGCAAATATAATTTCATAGGCTAACGTGAGTTTTGGGTATAATATTTTGAAAATCAGTCATTTATCCCCACCTGGGCGACTCTGTCTCTTACTAATGGACAAAATGCTTTTGGACACAGAGTACACGAAGGAGACACAGAGATCACAAAGATTCAAATTACTGATAATTAACACTCGGTGTACTTTGTGTCTTCTCTGTGCGCTCTGTGTCCTAAAAAATGTCCACTAGTAAGGACTCTGTCTGTAGAAAACAGGTTCAAATTCCCTATTAGTGCCTTTAGGTGCGGCACTATGGGGTCACACCTAAAGGCGCTAAAGAACTAAAAATCAGTTATTTACTACAGACTGGGGCAGCCCTAAAGGGCTTTTGGTTATCCAAAACTCACGT
>CAZXYA010000771.1:0-3864 GCA_964644655.1 uncultured Saprospiraceae bacterium
AACAGTAAATCCCAATCCGCTTAACAAAAGTTTATTATTATTGCGGCAAAAGCTAAATAAATGTTTACACTAGAAGCAATCAAAACCCTTAAAAAGTCAGGTACGGTTGCGCCAAGTTCTAAATTTTTGGTTAAAAAAATGACTAAACCAATTAATGATAAAGATAATGTTATCGTTGAATTTGGAACTGGAAACGGCGTAATTACGGAAGGAATCTTGGATAAAATTACGGATAATTCTCAAATCCTCTCCTTCGAATTAAATGAGGCAATGTACCAAGATGCCTTAGAAACACTTCCTGAAGATGATCGGCTACAACTACTCAATGAATCTGCTTTAGAATTTGATAAATTTTTGGAGGAACAAGATATTGAAAAAGTGGATTATTTTGTGTCTAGTTTGCCGCTATCTCTTTTGAAAAAGGCAGATATTCATTATTTGATGAGTAAAGTTACAGGTTTGTTAAGTTATGGTGGGATGTTTATTCAATACCAATATAGCTTAGGAAAAAGAGATTTATTAAAGGGTTATTTTCCAAGTGTTCAACTAGGATTTACTCCGTTAAATTTTCCACCAGCCTTTATTTATTATTGTACCATGATGGGATAAATGAGATAAACGAGGTTATGGGTTAATGAGGTTAGGAGAAAGGCTAGTGGTCTAGGAATTAAATAAATACCAGTTAAATACCAGTTTAATTTGAAGAGTTGTCACTTATCGGTTGTCAGTTCCATAGTTGCGAATCTAACTGATAACCGACAACTGACAACCCTTTTAAAATTATTAGCAATTTAATTTCAGAACCACTAGTATATTGACTCATTACCTCATTAATCTTATAACCTCATATATTAATACCTTCTCTTTCCTCCCTTACGTTTTTTCAACTTTCTCTTTGGTTTAGCCATTCTGCCAGCCATGCCGCTTCCTCCTGTTCCTAATCCAGCGCCAGCCAATTGACCCTTACTCATTTTATGCATCATCTTACGCATTTGGTCAAATTGCTTTAGAAACATATTAATTTCGTGGATTTTTTTACCACAACCTTTGGCAATTCTTTGCTTTCGGCTCATATTGATGATTTCTGGGTGACCTCTTTCATGGGGGGTCATAGAGAAAATAATACTTTCTACCTTCGAAAAGGCACTATCGTCAATATCTAAATCTCTAATTGCCTTACCCATCCCCGGAATCATTCCTAAGAGACTTTTAATATCTCCCATTTTTCGTATTTGATTCAACTGACTTAAGAAGTCATTAAAATCAAATTTATTTTTCCGAATTTTCTTTTCTAATCTTGCTGCTTCTTTCTCATCAAATTGCTCTTGCGCTTTTTCTACTAAGGAGACAATATCTCCCATTCCTAAAATCCGCTGAGCCATTCTTTCTGGATAGAACACATCTAAAGTGTCCATCCCTTCACCCATACTGACAAACTTAATGGGTTTGCCAACCGTATATTTAATAGACAAGGCTGCACCACCTCTGGTATCACCATCTAGTTTGGTGAGTACTACGCCATCATAATTAATAACTTCATTAAAGGCTTTTGCTGTATTTACGGCATCTTGACCCGTCATAGAATCCACCACAAATAAGGACTCCGTTGGATTGATTCCGTCTTTGATGTTTCTGATTTCTGTCATCATCGCCTCATCTACTGCTAAACGACCTGCGGTATCTACAATCACGACATCAAAGCCATGTACCTTGGCATGCTTGATAGCATTCTGAGCAATTTCAACTACATTTTTATTTTCTTCTTCCTTATAAACAGGTACCCCAATCTGTTCTCCTAAAACTGAAATTTGATTAATCGCTGCTGGACGATAGACATCACAGGCAACTAATAGCGGCTTTTTCTTCCGCTTTTGCTTTAAGAAGTTGGCTAATTTACCAGAAAAAGTAGTCTTACCAGAACCTTGTAAACCTGCAATTAAAACAATCCCCGGACTAGCTTTGATATTGATACCAACCGATTGTCCGCCCATCAATTCTACCAATTCATCATTGACGATTTTTACCATCAATTCTCCTGGCTTTACGGCAGACAAAATATTCTCCGACCCTAATGCTTTATCTTTAATGGTATCCGTAAATTCTTTTGCAATTTTATAATTAACATCGGCCCCTACTAAAGCTCTACGAATCTCTTTGACCGATTGGGCAATATTAATTTCGGTTAATTTTCCATCTCCTTTTAGCGTCTTAAACGCTCCTTCTAAACGATCACTTAAATTATTAAACATTTTAGTACAGTTGGCGGTACACCGCCTGCCCGGCTTTTATCGGGAATTGTAGGTGTACGGTTATTAGTAGAATAAAAATATTCGGTCGGCAAAAATAAGACTTTTTTTAATTAGAATCTATGTGTTTTTTGGTTTTGATTGAATATAAAAATTTACTATTACTTTTGCATACATTAAATTTAAAACCACCCTGAAAAATGTTTGTTAGGTATTAAGAGAATCATAGCGATTAAAAGCAGTCAAATGGTGGGTGATACTTTCAAAGTATCGCTCACCATTTGGCCAGGTAATTAAATTTTGGATGGTTTCAAAACATTAAATAATCACAACTTTGTTTCCATAATTATTACAACAAAATAACATGAAAATAGGCATCATCCGAGAAGGAAAAAATCCACCTGATTCTAGAGCTCCTTTAGTGCCTCAACAATGCGCTCATTTAATTAAGAATAGAGGAATAGATCTAGTTGTTCAAGCTTCGCCTATTCGTTGTTTTAAGGACGAAGAATATAAACAGCTAGGAGTGCCAGTCGTACAAGATGTGGGTGATTGTGAGGTATTATTAGGGGTAAAAGAAGTACCTATTAAACAGCTAATTGCTGATAAAACCTATTTTTTCTTTTCCCATACCATCAAAAAACAACCTTATAATCGAAAACTACTACAAGCAGTCTTAGCTAAAAATATTCGGTTGATGGACTATGAAGTATTGACGAATGAAAAAGGGCAGCGAGTTATTGCTTTTGGTTATTTTGCGGGTATGGTTGGCGCTTATAATGGACTGTTGACTTATGGGCAAAGAACTAGGAAATTTAGGTTGAAAAGGATGCACGATTGTTATGACTATGCAGCAGCCAAAGCACAATTTACTTATCTGGAATTACCGCCAATCAAAATTGTTTTAACAGGCACAGGTAGAGTGGCAAGTGGTGCTGTTCACGTTTTAAAGGACATGGGTATTGCACATGTTAGTCCTACTGATTTTTTAAATAAACAATTTGATCATATTGTTTTTACCCAATTAGGTTGTGAAGACTACGCTGCTCGCAAGGATGGAAGCCCCTTTGACTTAAAGCACTTTTTTCAGAATCCTGCTGAGTATAAAAATATCTTTAACCCCTATACCAAAATAGCGGATATCATGATTAATGGCATCTATTGGGACAATCAAGCACCTGTTTTTTTTACAAAAAAAGAAATGAAAGCCAATGATTTTAAGATTAAAGTGATAGCAGATGTTACTTGTGACATTGCCCCAGAAGCTTCTATTCCTTCCACTATTAAACCTACCACGATTTCTGATCCAGTTTTTGGTTATGACCGATTTTCCGAATCAGAAATGCACCCTTTCCAAGACCATAGTATTGATATGATGACAATCGATAACTTGCCTAATGAATTGCCAAGAGATGCTTCGAAGGCATTTGGTAAGCAATTTATAGATTGTGTTTTGGATGATTTATTAGATCCATCTGAAAATGGCGTGATTGGTCGAGGAATGATGACCAAGGAGGGGCAGTTGACAGAACGGTTTCAATATTTGAGGGATTATGTAACTATATAAGACTAAGTACCAACTCATAATTAGATTAAAATTTCAGGGAGATTATTTTTT
>CAZXYA010000772.1:0-3860 GCA_964644655.1 uncultured Saprospiraceae bacterium
AAGAATGGATTGTTATGGTTTTTATAAAGTAGACTTGTTACCCTTTAAGAAATGCTTCTATGAAACTTGGATTTTTTTGATAGTTTAATCTTAAAAAATTAGTGCATAGCCTAGCTACGGGCTCATTTTTTAAGACAAAATAGCAGAAAAAGACATTTTCAGAGAAGTGTTTATTAAAGGGTAACAAGTCTAGTAATGAAAACTGATCGAATTTACTGCCACACGTATGTATCGACAGATAGATTTCTTTAAAAAAATATTCTTATTCGTTCTTTTCTTTGCTGGACTTTTGACGAAGTTGTTTAAGAATGTAGGGTTGCGTGGATAGAATCAATCCAATCACTCCTCTATTTCAAAGGATCGGAGAAGGTTTAATTCTCAGATTTATCCTTTAATGGTTCTTCTTCCTCTATTGAGGCCTCTTTATCTGTTTGGATAGATATAATCGTTCCTTTTTTAGAATAAATTTGAGGAGCATTTATTTTTTCTTCCCCTGAAATCAATGCTTCCTTTTGGGAAGGAATAATAATAGTGCTTCCCATTCGAGGTTTTGGATAAGTAATAAATAATCCTATTTTCTTTGCTTTTTCGGAGGCCCCATTTGGATGTTGGACGATGGTATTTTCTCTAACCGCTTTCTCAATAAAACCAGCAGCATATTTTTTTATGTACCAATTAGCCTTTTTTGAGGCTGTATAAGGGACTTGTAAAAGAGGTGCTAATTTTTCATCCAAACTTGCTAAACCTGTATTTTCTAATTGTATACTTACCCAGTCCATTTTTTTGGGAATAGTTATAATATCTCCATTTCTAAGTAAATAGGTAGTTTTGGTAGCATCTGTTACCCTATTGAGGGTGGTAGTTTCTGTGGTGTCCTTCTGAATAACGGTAATCCCTTCTGTAAACGATTCTTTGGTTAATCCTCCTGCCCGCTTTATCAATTGGGTAATGGTTTCATTATCTTTTAGTATCGCGTATTCTCCTGGATATTGTACTTCTCCCTCTATTGTTACTGTATTCGTTAATTCAAACTCTGGAGCAGCACGAATAAAAATGGCATCAAAAGGTTGCAATTTGAAATTACTATTCGTTCCTATTAATTGGTTATTTTCGTCTAAGGCTAATAAAATAGAAGTGGTTCGTGTCGGTTGGTCTTCTTGATACATCAATCGAAATACTTCTACTCTATTTCTAGCCGCATTCGGCAGTAAGCCTCCTGATAAATTGATTAAATCTTGCAAAGATAGGGATGGATCAAATAAAAACTTCCCAGGGAATCTGACTGCTCCGTCTATTTCTACTTCCGTGGTAGTTGTATAATCAGCATTCGTTAAAACTATTATTTCATCTAAGGGTTTTAAAAGCAAATTAGCAGCCGACTGTGTATTATTCATTGCATCAGCTACATTTATTTTTATGTACTCTCTTTTTTTCTGGTTTTCCTCATCTGTTCTGAAAATATATCCATAATCAGCAGCTTCTGGTGTTAAGCCACCTGCTAGTAGGAGGGCTTGTTGCAAAGTTACTGTCGAATCTTTATCTATCGCATATTCGATATTATCTCTGACAGCTCCTTTTACTTTTATTTTGAAATTATCCGTAAAACGATCTGCTTCACTGATTACTAAATGATCTTCTGCCTGCAAGGATATATTATCTGAACTGGTTGGATCGGATAATATTTCTTCAACATTTAATTGAATCAATTGATTGGTGCCATCTTCTTTCTTTCTTATTAAGAAAGCAATATCTAATTTTGCTTTAGGTTGTAATTTTCCTTTTTTCAATAAGTCTGACACCTTAGGTGTACCTTTAAGCGTATATGTCCCTGGTAAATCTACAGCTCCTTCAATAAGTACTATATCTTTTATTTCTTGTGGTAAAGATCGAATAGAAATTCTATCTCCGTCATGTACTTCTACTCTATTTCTATTTTTTAAAATAGTAGATAAATCTAGGTCAATCAATTCTTCTTGTGCTATTCCATACCGTTGAATTTGAATATTTTGTGTATAAGCATCTGCTGCCAGCCCACCTGCATAATTAATGGCCTCTAGTAAGCCTTCCTGTTCTTTCATCTCATATCGCATCGGATTTTTAAATGCTCCTTTTAAAGCAATTATTTTCCCAATAGAAGGCACTTGTATTAATGCATTATCCTCTAAATAGAAATCAAGCTGATGCCTTGGATCATTCAAAAACTCATATACATCAAATACTTTTTTATTAGTATCATTCACCAATAATATCTCCCGAACGGTTCCATTTTCAGTCAATCCTCCTGCAATATTCAAAGCATCCACCACTGTACTAGTTGCAGGCAATATATAAGACCCTTGTTTATTTACCTCTCCAAACACCGTAACTGAAATCCTACGTACTTTAGCAATACTCATAGCAAACTGATCTCTCCTAAACAAATAAAATTGCGAAAACCGTTTTCGCACTAGTTCTCTAGCTTTCGCCAAAGCGACTCCTTTTAGAAATATCTTTGGTTGTTTTGGCGCTTGGATGTATCCTTCTTCATTGATAATGAACTTAGCATCAAACTGAGACTCTCCAAATATAGAAATCGTTAGTTCATCTCCGCTATTCAATACATAAGAATCCGGAATCTTTGCCAGTTCAGATGGAATATAATTACGGGTAGTATCTTCCTTGTTGTTTTGTATTTTCGCTCCGAAAATATGATGTCCGTATACAAGCGTGTCATTAAATCTTAAAGCATTTTTTTCTTTAGTACTTAAATTATTTAAAATAGAATCAAGAAGTCCCTGTGGCAAAGAATCTAAATTTAGTCTACTTTGTAAAGTGAGATCTTCTATTTTTGATAGCAATTTATTTTCTAATATTAGTTCTTCTATTAAATCTTCAATAATAGGCTGCAAAGCAGGAAGTTGCTGAGATTGAATCTTATCTACATCAAAACCTTTAAAAAGCAATCTTTCCTTAAAAAGTTCATATTCAATTCCTTGTTCCTCTATTTCTTTTTTTAATTTTCCTTTATTACTAAGTATATCTGGATTTTGTCCTTCTATAGTAGCTGGAAAAATGGCCAATAAAAAAAGTATAGCGATAAAAATTAAATTTCTCAAAGCTATTTTCATCAAATTAAATTTCTTTGTGTAATTCCTAAGCTGGCGAAGCCAGTACCATAAGAAGTCAGGGGTCAGATCGCTGCGCTGTCAGAAATCAGACTCATGATGTTGACTGCGTGATGTGGTCAACATTATGAGTTTGACTTCTGACAGTCCTGTAAGGACGATCTGACCTCTGACTTCTTATGAATTATCTACTTGATCTGAAATTCTGCCATATTTATGCAGGATTTCATTGATTAGATACTAATGATAATTTCTTTAGTAACGACGAAATAATAAATAGTGCATTTCGACGAGGTAATTTTGTTCTTAGTTTTTCTTTGAGAGAAGGAATGAACAAACACCGTTTGTGAACCGCAAAGCGGATGGGTCGCTGATACTATGACTGAACTCAAAGATGAGCAAACACCGGTTGTGAACCGTAAAGCGGACGGGTTGCTAAGGGCAAAAGAAACCGTCCAAATGTGATAGTTATTGTTTTGTCATTACTTACCGTACATTTTTTGAAAATATGCTAAATTACTACCTCCAAATTAGGGTGTAAAGAGAAACTTTCGACGTATTATTTATCAACAAATTAGGCGTAATTTTAAACACATAGGCACATTAGGCCACATAGTTTGTTTCAAAATTTTTATTTCATAAAAATTTTGAAAGCCTATGTATTCTATGTGCCTATGTGTTTCCAAAAAAACGTATTAAATGGACAAGTTTATCCAGCATACAAAAGTAGTTGACACTTTTAAAGCGCAAGTTCAA
>CAZXYA010000773.1:0-3859 GCA_964644655.1 uncultured Saprospiraceae bacterium
GATTAATAATTGTTGAATTGTTTTATTGCTATATTGTTGTATGACAATGTGTTACGACAACAATCAAACAATTTTAACAATCAAACAATCTTGCTTGACTACTTATTTTCCAATTTCTAATCAAAAAAATCATCAAATAGCCGTATTCCAAAAAATGGAAACAGCAAAGCTTCTATATTTTTTGTAAATTGGGATTTAAAATAATTTCCCTCCAATTTATTTCCCCCATTTTTACACATACATGAGGAAACAGGCGACTGCGAGTCGCCGAAAAGACTACACACTATGCTCTTTAACAGTATTGCCTTTTTTATATTTATAGGCATTTTTCTACCTGTTTACTTCTTTTTAAAAGGTAAACCGAGACTTTGGTTATGTCTTTTGGGGAGTTATTATTTCTATGGTTATTTGTTCCCCCGTTTTCTTATTCTTATTCTTATTTCCACTTTAATTGATTACAGTGTTGGTTTGCTGTTGGACAAAGAAACCGACAAAAAGCGACGTAAACGACTCTTAGTCATTAGTTTGCTTGTCAATTTGGGCTTTTTAGGATACTTCAAGTATTTCAATTTTTTTATAGATTCTTTTCAGCATATACTCCTTAGTTTGGGGATTACGCCCTCTTTTAATACACTATATATTATCATGCCCGCTGGTATTTCTTTTTATACTTTTCAATCTATGAGTTATACCATTGATGTCTACTATAAAAAGATTCCCGTTGAACGGGACTTTGTAAAATTTGCCACTTTTATTTCCTTTTTTCCACAGTTAGTCGCTGGTCCAATTGTTCGAGCTAAAGCGTTTTTACCCCAATTTAGTATGGACAAAAAATTTAACTGGGATCGCTTTAATTCAGGTACAGGGCAAATGATTTGGGGTTTTTTCAAAAAAATAGTAGTAGCAGATTCTTTAGCCCCTTTTATTGACCAATGCTTTGCAGCGCCAGAAGCTTTTTCTTCGATGCATTTATTAGTTGGGGTCATTTTTTACTCTTTTACAATTTATTGTGATTTTAGTGGCTATTCTGATATAGCAATAGGTTTGGCTAGAACAATGGGCTTTGATTTTCCTGACAATTTTAAAACGCCCTATTTTTCTCAAGGATTTAGTGAATTTTGGCAACGCTGGCATATTACTTTGTCCAGTTGGTTTAGAGATTATGTTTACATCCCACTCGGTGGTAGTCGCAATGGAACTTTTAATACTTATAAAAACACGATGTTGACCAATTTATTGAGTGGCTTTTGGCATGGCGCCAGTTGGGTCTTTGTTTTTTGGGGCTTCTTACATGGTATTTATATCGTTATCCAACGATTATTAGGCAAACCTTTTGGTCGGTTTATGGATGCTATTAAGGTACCGAAATTTGGTAGAGTCGCTATCAACATATTTCTTGTTTATACCGCTACTTGTTTCGCTTGGATATTTTTTCGTGCCAATGATTTCGGAAATGCGCTGGATGTGATAACAGGTATTGGTAAATTAGAGAACTTTACTTTTGGTAGTATTGTCAATAAATTCTGGTTTGTGAAAGGTGTTTTGGTCATCGGCTTATTACTACTGATAGAAATTACTGCCCTTAAAGTCAATTTTAGTCAGTTGGTTAAGCAACAACCCATTTTTAGGGTCGTCTCATTTGCTACTGTACTTATGCTCATCGCCTTTTTTGGAACTTTTGGCAGCAATGCTTTTATTTATTTTGTTTTTTAGGTTATCAGTAATGCTCGAATAAAGTATGATTTTACAGGCAATCATACTTTACCCAAGCAATATTGATAAAACTTCAAACTGTCAACAAGAATATCTGTGCTATCTGAATTGATTTTTTCTAAATCTTGGTTTTTGATTTTTTCCGTTTCCCCCAGTATCGCCCAAAATTCTCCCAAATTATTTGTTCTTCTTGAGTTAATTTATTCGCTCTATTTATTTCATTAAGAATCTTAAAGGTCGAACTTGCCCCGGAATACAAACCATTGACCTTTCTATATTCATTTCTTCCTTCAAATTCTATAGGCCTAATATTTGTATTAGGATATTTTTCTTTATACTCCAAAACGGCATTGTATTCATTTTCATCATAGGTCTTTTTGAAAGAGAAATCTAGATTAAAAACTGATGAGTCAGCTTCCATTAGAATGCAACTAGGAGCAACTTTTTCTAATTTGTATAATATCGAATCTGCATTAATTTTTTGTGTCGGAAAATGGACAGTACCGATTATTACTAATTCTTGATGTTCTTTATTCTTTTCTCGATTACATGAAATAAGGAGAATGCAAATTAAGATTCCTAAATATCTGTTCATTTCTTTTTGATATTATTGTTTTTTATGGTTGTCAACGTCGGCATAAATGCAGGCGGCTGGCATACAGCCACTTGCCATTTATGCTTTTGTTCGCTACTGTATTTCTTCCTCTATTGCTTTAATGTATTTTGAAATTTTATTCAATTTTTTCAAACCATCTTTAGCTGCATTTAATTCAGCTTCTATTTTTGGGATAATTTGAAATTCAATACATGAAGTTACTTTTTTTGAAATCTCACTCAATGTTGTTTTTTCTAACTTAGTTAGTACTTCATATAAATTTGAATTTGTTTTTAAATAAATGGAATCAAATCTAACTTCCAACAAAGCTGCCTTCTTGATGAGGCTTTCCTTAAATTCAAAGTGAATATCTATGTTGTTATTTTTTTTATTTAATTGTGTTTTTTGAACAGGATTTAACTCTTTACGAGAACTCATAATCCGAACAAACTCTTTTTCTTGTTTACGTATCCTGTCTATTATCTCCCTGTTAAAATTAAATATCCTTTTTGAAGAATTTCTTAGATTTTCAAGTTCTATTTTTAATTTAGGATTATATTTTTTGTTCAAATTGGCATAATTTCTTTTTACGATGCTAAAATTTTCCAATGATGGTTCTTTATAAATTAGTTCACAACTCGTGCTGTCCAAAAATTTAACTTCATCTGAAAATTGTTGGAAAGTTAAGCTGTAATTATTAGTCAATTGGACGAAATCTTCCGTAAACGATAACATTTGTGATATTTCTGGATTGGAATTACTTTTTTCAAATTTATCCTTATTTCCATGGTAATAATATATTATAGTTAGAATTGACAAGAATAGTATTAAAGCTACAATAGTTAATATAATTTTTCCTTTTTTTGATTTTGTAGGTTTTTCTTGTTGAATTTTATTGTCTTCTAAAATTTCAAGAATTGCTAATATTATTCTTGAATTGATTTTCCTAAATTCTTCATCAGTTATTAACCCTAACCTCAAATCCTTTTGCGCCTTACTCCAAGAGCTATTTAATAAGATTATCTCTTTTGATTTATGAGTCCATATGTCTTCTTCTTTTAACTTGATGAATACCTCGTCTAATCTTCCCTTTTCAATTAATTGAATTACATTCTGAGATTTCTGTTTCATTTCTTTTTATATAGTAGCGAACGGTGCATATTACTACCAAGGTAGCAATATATCTGAAATACACAAGGTAATAAAAAAAGTATAGATTAATATTTAAACAACTAATTTTCAGTACCTAATAGGTGAAATTAGTCATTTCTATCTTTGGATTACCAAAATACAAAATTTCTAATATTATACAGGTGTAATATTTGTATATTTTTGATGTGTTATTAGATTTGCACTTAAATCTATGCTGTTTCCTAGAATAAATAAAGGGCTTAAATTATGGTAAACCACTAAGTAGTTAGTCAAGTTAATGGTGTCGAATAGAATTTGGATGAATTTTGAAGCTGTACTAGGCAAAAAACGCAGACATAGCCTAGGCTATGGCGAGTATTTTTAACGACGTACAGCTTTAAAAGTCGCCAAATTATCCGA
>CAZXYA010000774.1:0-3851 GCA_964644655.1 uncultured Saprospiraceae bacterium
CGCATTTTTTGACAGGCAGCCGCCACCGTGATGGATAATCGGTGATAGTCAACTTTTTCGACTTAAAATGAAGTGTATTACATCCACCGAAATGCTAAGTCTGAAAATTGACATCAATATTTCATTTTTTTAACGCTTCTCAATTTTCACAAAAAAGACTTTTCGTTTACCCTATCTTTTCCATACATTTTCTACCTACTTGTCCCATCCTGTAAATCCTGCAAAATCCCGTCATCCTGTAAACGCTAGGCCAGGAAATTGACTCCATAGGTCCATTTTAAAATCCCTTGAAGCTCTTAAAGTGCGTTCGCCATAAGCTGTAATTTCATAGATTCGTTTTCGTCTGCCACCACGGGTCGCAGACGGTTGTCCCATTTCAGATTTTAAAAAGCCTTTATCACTCAAACGATTTAAAGTAGAATGTACGGAACCTATTGAGACGGCCCTACCCGTCTGAGATTCAAATTCCTCGGCTATCTTAAAGGCATAAGCATCCTCTCCCAATATGCCGACTAACAGCAGTAATACTTCTTCAAATTCACCTAGTTTGGTTTCTTTCATTAGTTCTTTTTCTTTCTTAGTTACTAGATTGTAGAACAAATATAGGAAATGTTTTTGATTTATTCTACAATTTAGAAGGTTATTTGGTTTTAAGGACAGGAAGTGGGTAGGAAAGGTTGCACTCAATAATTATGAATTTTATTTAATTCTGTCGACATTTTACTATAATTCATATTTAATTTAATAATACAATATGTCAAATCAGCAGGGGCAGTATACACATAAATTTGTTCCTGCTTAGGAGAGATATACCAGACCAATTGCACACCAGCATCAAAATAATCATTTATTTTTTCTTCGATTTCTTCTAATTTTTCGCTTGGTGATAAAATTTCAATCGCTAAGGCAGGGGCAAATCTATGACCATCTCTAGCCGCTTCTATTTGAACTTCGGTAAAATAGCCGATGTCGGCAATTCTTTTTCTTTTTTCGTCGATATGACTATCAGATTCTACAATTAATTCATCGCCATTCGCATAGGCAAGCGTTTTCACGAATAATCTAGAAAGGAACTTGGCGATGTAGAATTCTTCTTGCTTTATCACTGGTTTTTCAATAATTCTCCCGTTGACAAATTCAAAACGCCTATCCGAAAATTTGGAATCGTCACCTAAATATGCTTCAAATTCTGCTACTGTTTTAAATTTGAATTTAGGCTCTGGTTTGGCTAATCCTATAGACATGAACTGTTTTTATAATAAATTTAGGTAGAATAGCTTATAACTAGCAACTTGCCTCTATTTAATCACCCGATTAACCAACAACCGCTCAAAATACCCAGAAATCAAAACATCCCCACGTTTAAAAGTTTGCTTATCCTTATATTCTCCATCAACAGGCTTGGAATAAACCTCAATAGTCTTGGCTTTCAAATCGACCACCCAAGCTTCTGGAATATTATATAGTGCATATAAAGGCATTTTTGTTTCTCGGTCATATTTCTGAGTAGTGTGAGAAATTTCTATGGCAATATACACTTCAGATGCGGTAGGATGGTTATCTTCATAATAATCTGCTTTATGCTTTACTAAGGAAATATCAGGTTCAGGTTCAGAATGGGTACCTAATATTATTGGATTTTGACTTCTTACAAATTGGGTAGTTGTTTTCTTTTGCCTCAGAAGTTCTCCTAATCGTTCCACACAAGCTGCATGAGGACTGTTTATTGGACTCATCGTAATAATTTGGCCTTCAATTAATTCAACCTTATCTGTTGATTTGATTACCCCTACTTCTGCTAATTTATGATAGGCATCTATAGAGAAATTAAAAGGAGGTAAAGATATGGGAATGGTTTCTGCCATTTTATGAATATTTATTTGCAAGATAAAAAGAAAAGTGTTTCTAAACAAGCAGAAAAATGTTACCAGCCTACAAATTCTAATCATTTACAAAATAAAAAACTCAATAATTCCCTACCTTACACCCCAATTTCAATTCAAACCATCAACTAATTTTTACCAAAAAATGGGCATACTAAGAAGCATCATCGGCATTTTCCTCCTACTATTCATCGCCTATCTCCTATCCAATAATCGCAGTAAAATCAGCAAAAGAGTTGTCATTGGCGCTTTCCTCATTCAATTAGGTTTTGCCTTTATAACTCTATATACAGAATTTGGGAAACAGTTATTATTATATTTATCCAATATAGTTACCAATATTTTAGCCTACACCAAAGAGGGAACAAAGTTTGTTTTTGGTGGTTTGTCGACGGATAAAATGTTTGAATTATTTGGGGGCGATGGGTTTATTGTCGCCTTAGAAGTCTTGCCTGTTATCTTATTTTTTGCGGCACTCTCTGCCTTATTATTTCATTTAGGCATTATGCAAATATTTGTAAAAATCATCGGTGGTGGTTTGCAAAAGATATTGGGTACTTCCAAAGCTGAATCTCTTTCTGCTAGTGCCAATATTTTCTTAGGAGTGACAGAAGCCCCTTTGGTGATAAAACCCTATTTAAGTCGATTGTCTAAATCAGAATTTTTTGCTATTTTAGTAGGAGGGGTCGCTTCTATTGCAGGATCCATGTTACTAGCTTATGCCAATTTTGGGGTAAAAATTGAATACCTGATAGCCGCTTCTTTTATGTCTGCACCAGCAGGCTTATTATTTGCCAAAATACTCTTTCCTGAAACAGAATCCATGGCAACTTTAGATGCTAATGTCTCTATTGAATTAGCAGACGACCAAAAAGCGGCTAATGTCATTGATGCCGTTACTAAAGGGGCTTCTTTAGGCTTATCACTTGCCTTGAATATTGGCGCAATGTTGATTGTTATTGTCGCTTTAGTTGCTATGACAAATGGGCTTTTGGGTTGGATAGGTGGATGGTTTGGATTTGACTTATCCCTTGATTTAATATTGGGTTGGTTACTCGCCCCATTGGCTTATATTATGGGCATCGACTGGCAAGAGGCTACTTTTGCAGGTGCTTTATTAGGACAAAAATTGGTCTTTACGGAGTTATTAAGTTATAGCAATTTAATGCCTTATTTAGATGGTCAAATTCTAGCCAATACTAGTGCGCCATTAAGTGAAAAAGCGCAAATTATTTTATCTTTTGCCCTTTGTAGTTTTGCCAATATTGCCACCTTGGCGATTGCTATTCCTGGTATTGGGGGCATGTGTCCTGAACGGAGAACGGAGTTAACCCAAATTGCGGTCAAAGCCTTAATTGCCGCTTTATTAGCCAATTTTATGAACGGCACCATTGCTGGTTTAATTTTAGAATTACAGCAATTGAGCTAAACTAAAAATGAAGGCATGCCAACTAATTTTAAAATGAAACAATTCCTAACTCAAAAAATCTTAAAAATTCAAATAATCATTCGATTTTTGATTCTTCTATGCCATATTTAAGTCCTTATCAAATTTAAATAACTATAAATTCAAAGATTTATGGATAAAACCCTTGCTTGTCAATTAATAACTATAACTTTACAATAAGTTTAATTAGATTCAGGTATCTAAAATGGCTTGTTTTTTTTATTTTTAAATTCTTTTTATGAATATTTTTGTAGCAAAGTTAAGCTTTGACACTGATGAAGATAGTTTGAGAGCAGCTTTTGAAGAATTCGGCACAGTCGATTCTTGTAAAATTATTATGGACAAATTTTCAGGCCGTTCTAAAGGTTTTGGATTTGTTGAAATGTCCGATGATGAGGAAGCAAATGCAGCTATTGCAGATTTAAATGGTAGCAATCTTGATGGACGAGATATTGTTGCTAAGGAAGCAGAAGATAGAGGTTCTCGTGGCGGCGGCGGTCGTGGTCGTGGTGGATACGGCG
>CAZXYA010000775.1:0-3838 GCA_964644655.1 uncultured Saprospiraceae bacterium
CTCAAAAAATGAGTCCGTAGCTAGGCTATGCACTAATTTTTTGAGAAAAACTATCAAAAAAATCTAAATTTCATAGAGGCACTTCTCAAAGAGTAACAAGTCTATTGAAAAAAGGAGTGGCCATAGTAAATATTTGGATGCTCCTTTTTTTGTTGTCGGTTATCAGTTAGATTATCCAACCGATAACTGACAACAGATAACCGACAACCGCCCTAATTTAAAAACACCGCTCGTTCAGCCACCGCTCGAATCTGCACATCAATATTATTCTTCAGGGTAGTCGCCAAAGACAATCCATAATAATCCACTCTTATTGGAAAAGATTTATGTGACCGATCCACTAATACCGCTACCTCTACTTTCTTGGGCAATACTTCCAAAATAGGCTTAATGGCATAAAATATAGTTCTACCTGTATTCGCTACATCGTCTACAATTATTAATACTTTATCCTTTACTTCGGTTGGCGGCATTTCCAAAAGAATATCCGAAGCCAAAGGATTTGCAGGATTTAATCTAATTCGAGTCACGGTAATTGGAATATTTGAAATTCTAGTTAATTCTTGCATTAACAATTCCGAAAATACCATCCCGTTATTATTGATCCCTGCTAAAATAATTTCTGGTTCTCCAAAATTATGTTCTAATATTTCTATCGCCAATCTTTTGACTTTCTGGGCAATTTGACGTTCATTTAATATTTTCATTTATATTAATTTTGAATGATTAAATGATAAATTTTGAATAGCCGTAATCCAAAATCAAATAATGATTGCTAAAAATTAGTTTTTCAACTTTTATCTGCTATCTGGTTTTATTATAAATAAACCACGCAATTCTATAAAACTCTTCTTTTTAATCCATTATATAATAATATTTCCCTATAATTGCTTCAAATATAGTCCTAGCATTTTACTTGACCGAAAGATGTTGGCTAAATTTTTAAAAATAAATAAGAATTAGCGAATTTTCGCTAGGATTTATTTTCACAAAGTTTATATTTGCAATTCTACAAAGGCAAGCTCCCGCAAAATTTAAAAACTGGTTTTATTAATAGACTTGTTACCCTTTGAAAATAGCGATATGAAATTTGGATTTTTTTCGATAGTTTTTGTCAAAAAATCAATGAATAGCCTAGCTATTGATTTATTTTTTGATGAAAAATAGCGGAAAAAGACATTTTCAGATTGCTGTAATTTAAAGGGTAACAAGTCTAATAGTAAGTACTGCAGAAATCAGGCACTAATTCTACCTGTCGGTAGACAGGCAATTAATTACTAATCATTGATTTATGATACAACAAATACTTTTTGTGATAATTGCAGCAATAGCTTTTGGCTATGCAGGCAAACAATTTATGAAAATTCGTCGAAACGTCCTTTTGGGAAAAGAAGTAGATTATGAATTAGATAGTGGACAGAGTATCAAAAACACCCTTTTAATAGCCTTTGGGCAAAAGAAGATGTTTAAGCGTTGGATTCCTGCGATTTTTCATTTATTCATTTATGTCGCTTTTTTGTTTACGCAAATCGAATTAGTGGAGATTTTAGTAGATGGTATTTTTGGCACCCATCGGTTTTTTGCTGAATTTTTAGGGGGGCTTTATACTTTAATCATCAATTCTATTGAAATTCTTTCTTTGTTAGCTTTTGTAGCGACCTTAGTATTTTTAAGTAGAAGAAATTTATTAAAAGTACCTAGATTCCATAAAGATGAAATGACAGGTTGGCCAAAGTTGGATGGTAATATTATTTTGTACTTGGAATTATTATTACTGATTGGTATTGCTTGTATGAATGGCGCAGATGCTGTTTTACAAAATAGAGGACTTAGTCACGATATTGGTACAATGGCAGTTAGTGATACATTAGGTCCTGCGCTTTTTGGAGGCATGAGTGAAGGTACTTTACATCTTATCGAAAGATTTGGTTGGTGGTTGCATATTCTAGTAGTTTTTGGATTCCTAAATTATTTACCAAAATCAAAGCATTTACATATTATGCTGGCGTTTCCGAATACCTACTACGCACCACAAAAATCTAGAGGGGAAATGGAGAACATGCCCGAAATCATGAACGAAGTAAAAATGATGATGGGCTTAGTCGAAGGTGCCGAAGATGCCCCGATGGACGAGGAGTTACCAGAGTTTGGCACAAAAGATGTCATGGGCTTGACTTGGAAAAATATCTTGGATTCCTATACTTGTACCGAATGTGGTCGTTGTACTTCTGTTTGTCCAGCTAATTTAACGGGTAAAAAATTATCCCCTCGTAAAATTTTAATGGACATTAGAGATAGAGCTACTGAAATTGGCGATAAATTAGATAGCGGGGATTTACAATATGTCAAAGAAGAATTAAAAGCAGAAGCCAAGACCTTGACAAAAGATAATTTCGATGATGGTAAATCGCTTTTTGATTATATCAGCCGAGAAGAATTACATGCTTGTACCACTTGTAATGCTTGTGTAGAAGCTTGTCCTGTGATGATAAATCCATTAGAACCCATTCTTAAAATGCGTCGCTATGAGATTTTAACGGAATCCGCAGGACCAAGCGAATGGGTGCCGATGTTTACGAGTATTGAGAATACTGGGGCGGTTTGGCAAATTCCTGATGAGCGGGAGAAGTGGGCTAAGGATGCTATGGCTGGGGAGTAGAAAAAATCATAAATCATACATCTTAAATCTGTTAGTTTTAGATAGTACACTTAAAAAATAAATAAATTTAGGATGGATTTAAGAACTATGATTTAAGATGTATGATTTGTCCTAGAACTAATGTTTAAAATACTTGACTTTGGATAAAGTATTTCGATTGTGGAAACCTGTAGCATTTACAGATGCTTGGCAGAAGTGTGATACTTCTATCTTGGATGATATTGCCCCTTCTTGGTTTGCCAGAAGAAAAATACTGCAAGAAACCTCATCAGAATTTAAAGAATTTTTGGCACAACTCAAAAGAGAACATGCCATTGAAACAGGGTTAATAGAACAGTTATATGATTTAGACAAAGGAGTAACGGAAACATTGATAAAAGAAGGTTTTGTCGCTTCTTATTTAAGTCATGGAGATACCAATATTCCAATTCCTAAATTATTAGGCCATTTAAATGATCAGCTAGAAGCAATGGATTTTGTCTTTGATATGGTGAAAGAAGACCGTCCTTTATCAAAGATGTTTATTCGGTCATTACATCAATTATTGACTCGACATCAGGATAATGCAGCAGGTGGAGATTCATTAGGAAATAGAATAGAAATTCCACTTTTGAAAGGTAAATTTAAAGTTCGTCCTAATAATCCAACAACAAAAGATGGAGTAAAAATTTTGTATTGCCCTCCCGAACATGTGGAATCAGAAATAGATAATTTAATAGGCATTTTGAATAATTTATTAGCAATAAAAATTCATCCTTTAATTATTTCCAGTTGGCTGCATTATGCTTTCATCTCTATTCATCCTTTTCAAGATGGCAATGGGCGTACTGCAAGATTATTAAGCAGCTTTATCTTAATAAAAAATGGATATTTTCCCTTTACTGTTATAAGAGAAGATTTAATCACTAAATATTTCTATTCACTAAAAGAAGCAGATAAAGGAAATTATCAAGCATTTGTAAATTATATGGGGCTTACCCAAAAAAGAATTATTGAACAACTTTCAACAAAAGTTTCTATTTAAAAATCAACAGATTCGGATTGCTTAACCTGATGCCAGCAACCCGATACCTAATACCTACAATATGTCAAAAGAACTACTAATACCAACAATGGCACAATATTCAGCCGAAGGAAAAGAACCAGAAATCTTATTCTGGGTAGGCTGTGCAGGAAGTT
>CAZXYA010000776.1:0-3830 GCA_964644655.1 uncultured Saprospiraceae bacterium
CTTTTTTTTTATTATTTTGAAAATTTAACAAAATATATTTTAAACAACTTCATAGCTTACCAGCGATTGGCTGGTACCCAAATATTTCGTTTGATTCGTTTATCAGAAATAGACTCCACTATTTTAATAGCTCGTTTATTCTCATCTTTAATCCCAGACAAAACAATACTCGTATTTAAATCATTATCGTTATTCATCACAGAAGCAAAATTCATTTTCCAAACGCCATCTACTTTGATGAATTTTAAGTAAGTTTCCGTTAATTCACCTTTGCGGTACATTCTAGAAACAGCTTTATTTAAGCCACTTTCCATCACGGTTTTAGCAATCGTGTATTGACCAATAGAATCCAAAGGGTTTAAATGGTTTTCGGCAGCAAAAGCAAAAACTTGTTCCCCTGTTAAATCTTTGATTTGTTTTTTAGAATAATTTTGGCGCAATGCCAATGCCATCAACTTGCTATTAAAATTAACTGCTCCTAGTTTCTTTCGCTCTGTCTCTAATGCTAGTTTGGTAACTTGGTTATAGTATTCAACAGATTTCTGGTCAATTAAACCAGCTGCTTTGCCGTACTGCTTTTGTTCAATAGCCGTTTTATATTCCGTGAATAAATCTTCCACAGCGTCTAATGGGCTATCTCCACAAGCAAAAAAAGAGATCAATAAGCCCAATACTAAAAATTTCAAAAATGGTGACTTCATTAAAATTGTTTAATGATTCGTTGGTAAAATTTCTTTAAATTTCTACCAAATCAAATCTACGAGTAGTTAAATATTATTGAATAGTAGTCGTTGGCTCACAAAGCACTTCAAAATTTACAGAATTTGCGATAAAGCAATAATCATGTGCTTGATGATGTAGCTCATTTGCCAAGGCTACTTTTTCTTTCTCTTTAATGACGATAGAAGGATATAAAGTAACTGTTTTGAATCGACCACTACCCTTTTCATCCTCCATCATAATGCCTTTAGGATTATCTTCATAAGCAACCACCGTAATTTTATTGACAGTACATAAGTGCAAAAACCAAAGCATATGACAACTCGATAAAGTGGAGACAAATAGATCTTCTGGATTATACTTCGTCGGATCTCCTCGAAAAGATGGATCAGAAGACCCCAAAATCAACGGTTTTCCGTCGGCTTGTATTTCATGATCTCTGCTATAACCTGTATACTTTTTAGTGCCTGCTCCTAAATTTCCAGTCCACTTCAAGTTAACCGTATAGTTATGTTCTTTTACACTCATTTTTTATCGGTTTTATTTAGATCGAGTGCTTCCAGAATTTTAAGTTCTATCCATTACCCACAGAATAATTAGTAACATTAAATGCCGTCCCGATGGGATTCTGAGGTAAAAGAAGGAGAGGAATTAGTTTTAGTTACCGATATATCGTCCCTAAAGGGACTTGAATTGCTAAAAACTTAGTCTATCGGTAAAAGCTATCAAAACCTACCAGTATTCCACCTCGGAGTCCCTTCGGGACGGCATTTAATACATTTTATTGGGTGGGTAATCATAAGAACTTAAAGTCCTGAAAGCACTAAATTTCCTTTGAAATTTATTGATTTACTTTCTGAACATCAATAATCGCAGTTTTATTAATCCCACCATAAATATGTGGAAAATGCTGCCCATTAGCTGGTTCTACTTTTAATTCCGATTCCAATAAATTGGTGTCAATTTTTAATAATAGTATTTCTGCTACGCCTACAAAATAAGTCGTCAAAACATATTTAATCTGTGCTTCTGTACAGCAATGAATAAACCCTTCCTCTGCAAAAGTTGGTGGAATATAGCTTGCTTTTGCTGAAAATTGCTGCCAATAATCTGGCATAACCACATGATAAATAATATTGTCCATCTTATTTTTTTACGCGCTTCTCCGCACTAGCAATCAATCTATCAAATTCTATAATCGCTCTAGTATGTTCTCCTTTACCAATTAAGCCCCCTGTATCAAATGCTTCTATTTTAAATTTATACAACTTGCCTTCCATTCCTAAAAAAGTGGCTTTTGCGCTTACTTCTGTCTTATTAGGTGTTGCTGCTAAATGCATGATGTTAATACCAACACCAACCGATAATTGGTCAGGTGTTAATAATTTTTTCATAATTCGAGCAGCCGCTAATTCCATAATAGCAATCATGCGAGAAGTGGCAAAAACTTCTGGAAAACGGTCGCCTGAACCATCTCCTAAGGCACTCGCCATGTCTGCGTCAGAGGCAACCATCTTAAATTCTGCTATTTCTCCTATTTCTAATTGAAGTGACATATTTATTTAATTTTAATGCTGCTTTCTCAAAAAAACTGCAAAAATACAAAAACTATACATGTCTACCCCTTTCGTATAATCCCAATACCTTCAAATTATTACAAATTGGGCGAATCGCATTCAATGCTTGATCTAATCGCATAGCGCTTTTTGCCGTTAAGTCTACAAAGAACATATATTCCCAATGCCGTCCTTCAATAGGAACTGATTGGATTTTGGACAAATTAATATCATAAGCCGCTAAAACAGAAAGTACCTTATTTAAGCTACCTGCATCATGACTAGTCGTAAAAGAAATAGAGGCTTTATCTACTTTACTGGCATCGTTGCCAGAAAAGTACTGATGTTGTAAAACCAAAAAACGGGTATAATTTTGCTTATTCGTTTCTATACTTGGTCCTAAAATTTCAAGATTATATATTTCTGCGGCTAAATTACTAGCAATAGCTCCTCTTCCCTTCAGATTTCCGTCCCGAATATCTTTTGCACTCAAAGCAGTATCTAAAGATTCAACCAATCGAATGTGTGGGTATTGGCTAAAATATTTTCGGCATTGTCGAATCGCCATATAATGGGAATGGACTTCTTTAAGGTCTTCAATTTTTTGTCCCGGTAAAACCATTAAGTTTTGTACCACTCGCAAATAAATCTCGCCTGTAATATGTAGGCCTGAATTATTGACCAATTTATGATTGGGCAACATCCCTCCTGCTAAGGTATTTTCTATTGCCATCAATCCTACATCTGCCATTTCTGGATCTTCTACTAATTGGACTACTTCTTGAAAAGTATCTGCTGGGATAATTTCAACTGGCGTACCTTCAAAGTAATGTCTTGCTGCCATTTCATGAAAAGCACCAGGATAACCTTGAATGGCAATTCGCTTTGCTTTTGTTTTTCCGTTTTTTGATGTTTTTGGCAAATTCAAAGTATTTGTGGTGGACATTTTATGTTTGAGTTGCCAGTTATTTAGCTGTCCGTTGTCGGTTGGCAGTTATCCTTCAATAATAACTGACAACCAACAATGGACAACCGACAACTGATTGTACTAAAAAAGAGTTCATCGTTTCAAACGAGAACTCTTTTCGGTTAATATTCTTGCATACCAAACCATTTAGAGTTCCCTATCTGGGACGCTAAAAAAATAAAAGAAATAAAATCTGGTTTGGCTGTTATTTTTTAACATAATGTGGTTTAGGACGACAAATTAAAAGTTATGAGCAGAAATAAAAAAAGCCCCTTTCGGAGCTAATTATTTGTTGATATACACTATCTAATAAATACATTAGCTCTTATTGGATTAACCAAAAAAGTAAAAGCTAAAGTAAAAAAAGAAAGTAAAAATTGTCATATCATTAAATTTGAAGTACAAACATATCAATTAATTCTACGCTTTGCAAGTTTCTTGTCTTTTTTGTGGATAAAATTAAAGTAGCGTTAACATACTATCATGTTAACGCTACCTTTTTCTATTTTGATAAAATCAAAATAATTTTATTTAGGATTGTGTACATCCATTTGTGGGAATGGAAAGCTAACACCTTCTTTATCAAA
>CAZXYA010000777.1:0-3830 GCA_964644655.1 uncultured Saprospiraceae bacterium
TTTTTTTTGGATATGTTAGAATGAGTTGAGGGGACAACTACAAAAACTTTTAAAATCGTTACATTTTTTGAATATGTATCAACAAGATTATTAGAGCAATAACTAAGCCAATATATGTTAAATTTTAACAATTTATTAAAATTTATACCTGTTTTGGTTGGTTATTCTAATTTTTTCAACCCAATTGATTAATATCAAAGTACGATAAAAAGAAAGTATCCAAAAAAGACAAAGAGATATTATGACAACTTGTATCCGTATTATTTCTAAAATTTTGCCAAAAATCATGCAAGAATAATTGTTTCAAAGAATAATGGCCTTAAATGATTCATTAGCTATTTGACAGTTGTCAAATACATTTTTAATGTTTAACTTGAAAGAATGATTGTAGGAAATTGATTGTGAATTATTAATTAAATTCTATTCAAAAGTCCAAGAATCTTCATTCAAAATTCAATTATTGTAAGTACGGTTTCTGGAAAAAAGTGATTGGAGGTAAAATTTACCTTCGATTGATGTGAGATTTTAAAAACCTTAATGGTAGATTTGTGTAATAACTGAGATTAGTAGAAAAGGAGCAATTCCTTTTAGAAGTGTTTATTAGACGTTTCATAATGCATCTATTTGTAAAAAGTGAAAAATTATTAACTTAGATGCTTAATTCGGTGATACAAATATAAGGGCTAAATTATATTAAAGTCAAATTTTATATATAAAAAATATTAATTTATTTTTTGCTTTTGATTTGGGCTTCCATAAACTGCTGAAAACAAATGAGTTATTGAAGGAATAAAATTGCGGGTACTAATTGAAAATTACACAAATGCAACCAAAAGCTATACTAGATAGTCCAATTGAATACTTAAAAGGAGTCGGACCTACAAAGGGAGATTTGCTCAAAAAAGAATTAAGTGTTTTTACTTTTCGAGATTTGTTGATGCATTTTCCGTTTCGCTATGTAGATAAGACAAAATTTCATAAGATTAGAGATTTAAACGGAGATTCTGAGACGGTACAGATTAGAGGCATCTTGCGCCGTTTGGAAACTGTAGGTGATGGTCGAAAAAAACGCTTGGTCGGTAGATTTCGAGATGATACGGGGGTAATAGAATTGGTTTGGTTTACAGGAGTCAACTGGTTACAAAAGAGTTTACAAGTAGGAGGAGAGTATGTTGCTTTTGGTAAAATCAATAATTTTAAAGGAAAAATAAGTTTGCCTCACCCTGAATTAGAAGCAGTTACGGAAGCAGGTATTAAAAAAGCTTCTTCCTTTGCGCCTGTTTATCCGAGTACCGAGAAATTAAATTTAAAAGGCTTGGATGCAAAGGGGCGTCGAAAATTGGTGACGACTATTTTTGAAAAAATTCAATCTACCGATATTCCAGAAAACTTACCTAAGTACCTAATCGAGAAATTTAATTTTCCTGCTCGATTTGAAGCGATCAAACATATTCATTTTCCTACAACTGCGAAAGAATTAGAACGGGCACAAAAACGCTTGAAGTTTGAAGAATTATTCTTTTTACAATTGCGGCTTTTGCAAATTAGAGGGCGAAGAAAAGCAACCATCAAAGGGATTCCATTTCCTGCCATAGGGGAGAAGTTCCTAAGCTTTTTTAATGAAAAGTTACCTTTTGAACTAACGGGCGCACAAAAAAGAGTGATTAAAGAAATACGCAGAGATTTAGGTTCTGGTGGTCAATTAAATCGTTTGTTACAAGGCGATGTAGGGAGTGGGAAGACCATTGTTGGTTTAATGTGTATGTTGATTGCCTTAGATAATGGCTACCAATCTTGTCTGATGGCGCCTACGGAAATCTTGGCCCAACAGCATTTTGCAGGCATTTCTGAGTATGTAGAAGGGTTGGATATAACAGTTGGTTTTTTGTCGGGAAGTGTTAAAGGGAAAAAAAGAGCGGCTCTATTGGAGCGGTTAAAAAATGGAGAAATAGACATTCTAATAGGGACCCATGCATTAATCGAGGACTGGGTGATTTTTCAAAAACTAGGCTTGGCGATTACGGATGAACAACATCGTTTTGGCGTCAAGCATCGGGCTAAATTATGGCAAAAAAGTAAACCAAGTCCGCCACATATTTTGGTAATGACCGCTACTCCGATTCCAAGAACTTTGGCTATGACTCTTTATGGCGATTTAGAAGTGTCGGTCATTGATGAGTTGCCACCTGGACGTAAGGAAATTAAGACGGTGCATCGACATGAAGGACATCGTTTACGGGTATTAGGTTTTATGAAGGAGGAAATCACAAAAGGGCGACAAGTATATATCGTCTTTCCTTTAATCCAAGAATCTGAAAAATTGGATTTGCAAAACTTAGAAAACGGCTATGAGCTATTATTGAGGGATTTTCCAATGCCTGATTATCAAATTAGTGTAGTACATGGAAAAATGAAGCCAAAGGATAAAGATTTTGAGATGCAACGATTTGTAGAAGGGCAGACCCAAATTATGGTTGCCACCACCGTTATTGAAGTCGGGGTAAATGTGCCAAATGCTTCGGTAATGATTATTGAAAACACAGAACGATTTGGTTTGTCCCAATTGCATCAATTACGAGGTAGGGTAGGGCGAGGGGCAGAACAATCCTATTGCATCCTAATGACGGGCTATAAATTGAGCAAAGAGGCTCGTTCTCGTATTCAAACGATGACAGGTACTAATGATGGTTTCAAAATTGCTGAGGCTGATTTGCAGTTGAGAGGACCAGGAAATATGGAGGGCACCCAACAAAGCGGTATTCTAAACTTTAAATTAGCCGATTTATCAAAAGATCAAAAGATTTTGCAAATTGCTAGAGAAGTAGCGGCAAGAATATTAGATCAAGATCCTAAGTTGGAGAAAGAAATCAATAGACGGTTAAATTGGTATATGAAAACGCAGGGTAAAAAATATAAAGCTTGGAGTCGGATTAGTTAAGAGAACAGGTAAAATATAACCTACCCATTCTGCGGCTTTATTTTGTCATGCTGCGTCGTTGCGAAAATACCTGCCTGCCGGCAGGCTCATTACCCGTACAGGTAGCTCCGTTGCATCCCGTCCGCAAGCAGCGGTTCAGAAGCTTACACTTCTTCATGCCTAGCATAAGAACAAACTAAAACCACATCTTTGGGTACCTTATTTATTATCTGATCCCTAACAAAAAAAGCCGAGGCATTACCCCCGGCTTCCAATTTATCTCATTCAATTTGTAAAATAGTAGCATAAAACCGAAGCGCTATGCTTAAAAGTTGAAACATTTTACCTTTTAGCTAAAAGTATGGTTGTCTCGCATACTTGAAATTTTTTATAGTTGGTACTCGATTATATTGATGAAAGAAATAGATTTTTATTTTGACACGTTTTTCATTAAGTAGCCAGAGTAATAATTCCCTTGACCGTCATTAAAAACGTAGTAATATAAATTCTCTTCTACTAAATGGTCAGTGGAATCTACCTCTCCAGCCCAATTATTTTGATAACTTTCTGCCTCATAGATTTCTTTTCCCTCATTATCAAAAATATGTAGGACATTATTCGGGTAATTCTCGATACCTAAAACTTTAAACTTTTCTAATTTTTTGTCTATGTCATTAGTAGCAATGCCGTTAAAAATGGTAAGGGATTCGCATAGAATTTCGATGGAGACGACTACGGTGGCGGTTTGCTCTCCCGCAGTTAATAGGTAGGTAAATCGATCTTCTTCTTCACATAAATTCGGAGAAGGCGTGTACCCAAAGGATTGATCCTCATTTAGTACTACCTCTCCAAATTTAGGCGTTTCAATTACTCGAATTTGCACGGGATCTTTGGTATCAGCTTGCTCAAGATA
>CAZXYA010000778.1:0-3828 GCA_964644655.1 uncultured Saprospiraceae bacterium
GTAGCTAAAAACTAGATACAAAGGTGGTCGTCCCGATAGCTATCGGGATGCACCTTTAGCTATCATTTTCAAATAGCTATCTTTTTGCGGCTAATATCTAAACTAGGGTATCCGTCTAATATTGTTTTTTGACACGGAAGGACACGGTTTAAAATTATGATTTATTTATGTTTTTATTTTGATAAACAAACAGTTATAAAATCAAGTGTCTTTCAGTAGTGAACAACGTTAGACGGGTAGCCCTAAACTAAAACCAAACCCTAGCAATCAACAATATACACATTACACAATTCAAACAACTATCAAAAACCTATCCTTTCATTAAATTAAATTAAAATTAATTCCTATATATAACTCATAATCAACAATTTATAAAAGTATTTCTTATTTCTAAATTGTTAATTTGGAATCATTTTTGTATGTAAAATTTACATATAAACTATTTACCCTCCCCTTGCACACCCCCTATATGAATGTTAGACAAAAAGTAGTTTAAAAAATTGGTTTGTCAATACGTCAAGTATTCGACCAATATTTTTAAAATACAATATTATTTTTTTGGTAAAGACTAATTTTATAAACAGCAATATCTTAAAGCTATTTTGGGAATTTATCCTTTGGGCTAAAAAAGTGTCTTTTTTATCTCCAAAAACAAATCCCCAATAACCGCTTAATAATTGCTAACCAACCCCATCTTGCAGTCCATCCGTTTTAAATGCCTCTACGCTTTAGTCGCTTACCACTAAATATACCTGTCTATATTTCTACCCCTCAGCAAGACTATCTATAAAAGATAGTTTTTAACGCTGTCTGTTATTTATGCTAGTCCTTTTAAATGGGTAGTAGTAAATACAAACAGTCTTTTACAATTTATGGTAAGGCTATTCTCATGAAAAAAACTTTTTTTGCACCTGCGCGAACAGTAATCTCTTTGTCTGTCGCTATCTTGTTATTGTCCTTTACGCCTAAAGATACCTTCTTTCAGCAGGTATTTACTTCTCTTAAAAGTAAGTTGCAGTTACAGCTACAACCTTACAATCATTCCAATAATCAGTTATTGAAGGAGACCACCCAACTAAGCTTTAGCCCTGGGGCAAGCTGCACCAATTTAGCGGCAGATGCTATTGGTGGTCTTGTCTGGGAAGATATTCGTTTTGATGGAGATACGAGTACCGAACAGACGGTCTTTGGAGTAGCTGGCATTCAAATAACTATCTTTAATTCCTTAAATGAATCTGTACAGACGACGACGACCGATGCAGACGGTAATTATCTGTTCTCCAGTCTAGTAGACCAACAATATCGGGTAGAATTTACGATTCCTGCGGATAGGCAAGCCTTTACAAAAGCATCCATCAAAGGAACAGATAGTCATACTTCTGTCCAATTTGTCACGGTCGGTAATTGTGCTAATTTGGGCGTGGGAAATCCTAGTCTATATTGTGATGAAAATCCTAATTTAATTACCCCTTGTTATATTAGCGGTGAACCTACTACTGGTGGAAGATCTGGAGAGGGAGACGTGCTAGTTAGTTATCCTTATGCTGCTGGTGCAGTTAAAGGAGATATACAAAACTTGGCTTTTAATCACCAAATGGGTAGTACTTGGGGTATCGCTTATGCACGTACGACTCAAGATGTTTATGCGGCCGCTATGATGAAACGGCATGCTGGTTTTGGTCCATTAGGAATTGGTGGTATTTATAAAGTCAATCATGAAAATCCTACACAAGTAATCCCTTGGATGGATTTAGCTGCTGAGGGTGTAAATATTGGAAGTGATCCTAGAGATTACCTGTTACCTGATGCACCTGATACCAGTAGTCATGACCCTATTGCTTTTGATGCGGTTGGTAAAATTGGCTTAGGAGATATAGATATTTCAGAAGATGAAAAAACTTTATACGTTCTTAATTTAAATAATAATGGGTCTTTAGTTGCTATAGATATTGCAAGCAAAACAGTTACTAAAAATATTCCTATCGAAAATCCAGGTTGTGGTACATCCGAAGATGTAAGACCTTGGGGGCTAAGCGTTTATAAAGGAGCTGTTTATGTAGGTTTGGTTTGTAATGGACAAACAGCAGGCGGTGGTGACATGCAGTTTTTTGTTCAAAAATATGATGGCACTACTTTTACCACTGTTTTAAATCAATCCTTAAATTATGCTAAAGGCTTTGTCCATTTAACCTATAATAGAGGGACTGGAAATCCTCCTGAACTTTGTAGGAATTGGGAAACATGGACGGCTGATTTTAATGATATTCATACGGCTGGTGCATCTAGAGACGGTCCAAGATGGTGTCGCCCTCAGCCTATTTTATCCGATATTGCCTTTGATCTAGATGGATCTATGGTCTTGGCTTTTATGGATAGAACAGGCCATCAAACTGGTTATCTTCAAGCAACTACGGATGAAAATAACGACCTTTTAGGTAATGGTTATATTGGTGGAGATATTTTAAGGGCTTATAATGATAATGGCACTTATGTTTTAGAACATGGTGGAAAAACCCCAGATGGCAGAGGTGCTGGATTGAATAATCTCCTTGGAAGTATCAATGCAGATACAGTACTCCAAGGTCCAGGTGGTGGCGAATTTTATTCTGGTGAACGATTTGATTTGACCCACCAAGAAACTTCTTTAGGTGGTCTAGTCCTTTACCCAAATGATAATAATGTTGCCTTAAATGTAATGGATCCATCTGATTTTTTTACAGGTGGAACTATGTGGTTGAATAATATCACAGGGGAATCAGATAGAGTTTTCGAATTATACAATTCTAACCCTGACCTTACCGATACCCCTCAAATTGGTACTTTCGGTAAAGCGGCTGGTTTGGGTGATTTGGAATTATCTTGTGCGGCTGCCCCCATTGAGTTAGGAAATTATGTTTGGAATGACACCAATGCAGATGGCATCCAGAATGCAGACGAAACAGGTATCGACGGAGTAAGTGTAGAATTATTAAAAGATGGAGTTGTCATTGCCAGCACAACCACCCAAAATGGCGGTCAATATTATTTCACCGCAGATGGCTCAGCCAACCAAAGTTGGGTAAATGCAGGAGATAAGGTTTTACCAGCAATGGAATATTGCATCCGTATTGCTTTAGATGAAGCCAACTTAAATGAAAGTATTCCTACTTCCGCTAATACCGATAATTCCCCTAATGGAGACGCTAGAGATAATGATGCTGAACCTGTTGATGGCTATGCTAAAATTACTTTAATAACGGGTGGTGCAGGAGAAACGGCGCACGAATATGATTTTGGCTTTACTTCTAATCTTTGTTTAGGAGATTATGTCTGGTTAGATAAAAACACCAACGGCATCCAAGAGGATAATGAACCCGGTATTGATGGAATAAGGGTTGAGTTGATAAAAGAGGATGTTGTTGTTGCTACCACTACTACGGCTAATGGTGGTCAATATTTATTTACTATAGATGGGGCCGCCAATCAAATTTGGACAACTGCGGATGATAAAGTTTTGCCTGAAATGGCTTATACGATCAGAATTCCTTTAAATCAAACTGGTTTGGCTAAATCTAAATTAACAGATGCCAATCAAACCGATGATTTATTAGATAGCGATGGAGTCCTTAATGGCGAGTATGCTACGATTGAGGTGCTATCTGGAAAACCTGGCAGTTCAGATCATCATTATGACTTTGGGTTTCAACCAACCTTATGTGTCGGTAATTTAGTTTGGCTGGATAGTAATAATAATGGCTTGGCAGAAACGACAGAAGCTGGTATTGCCAATGTAGAAGTTATCCTTTTCAGCGTTGTAGGTGGTGGACAAAAAGGGGAAGGCAATGATGT
>CAZXYA010000779.1:0-3816 GCA_964644655.1 uncultured Saprospiraceae bacterium
CAACATGAACCTCCCACAGCCCTACTTCAACATTATCAAGCAGCCATCTTTTCAAGGGAAGAAGTGGCTCGATTAGAACGAGGACAGCCTGCAAGTAAATTAATTTTGAGTGGAGATTACCACATTAATAAATTTAGTTTGTTAGTCCGTAGTACTCGTTTTGGAAGTGTTCAATACATTCATCCAGCAGATGGAGATATTCAAAATTGGGTGCTCAATCAAAATAGTGGGCAATTTGAATCAAGAGACCAACTTTTTGCCGCTAAATGGATTAGTGATATGGATGTATCTATGCAATTTACCAATACTTTTAAAATGACTTTGGCTGTTAATAATGTCTTTAATATTTATCCTGATAAGCACCAGCATTTTGCAAATACCAATAATGGTGTTTTGCAATATAGTCGAAGAGTTCAGCAATTTGGGATACGAGGTAGATGGTGGGCTTTGAAGGCTTTTTTTCAATTTGGTATTTAGATTTTGACGAGTAGCATTTGGGATTTCAACCATAGAGTGCATTAGAATGTCAGATTAAAAAATGATAATTATCTGTGTTAAAAATTCATCCGTGTTATAAAATAAATAACACGGATGAATAATAACACGGATAGTTTTTAACCATTATATTTCCGTTTTATAACGAAATTTTAGTGCATTACAGATTTCTACCTGTCTGTAGACAGGCATCATTCATCATTCATCATTAAGTCATGAATCAACCCATCAATTTAAATATCACTAACTTAAAACCATCAGCTACTTTGGTGATCAATGAACGAAGTAATGATTTAATTACCGCAGGTAAAAAGGTGTATAAATTAGGGTTTGGGCAATCGCCATTTCCAGTTCCAAAAGTGGTGGTGGATGCCTTAAAAGCCAATGCACATCAAAAGGATTATTTACCAGTCAGAGGGCTTTATGCTTTGAGGAGAGCTGTAGCAAATTATAATCAACAAAAATTTGGTTTAACAACTACTGCTGAAGATGTATTGATAGGTCCCGGTTCTAAGGAATTATTATTTCTGACTCAAATGATTTATCAGGGGGAATTATTATTGCCCCAACCTAGCTGGGTTTCTTATGAACCACAAGCACATTTAGCCAGCAAAGGACATCATTGGTTGAAAACTAAGGCAGAGAATGACTATATGTTGGATGGAGAAACCTTGGATACTTATTGTAAGCAAGAATTAAATGTGCCTCGGATTTTAATTTTAAATTATCCTTCTAATCCAGCAGGAGGCACTTTAAACCCTAGTCAATTACAAGAAATAGCTACCGTTGCAAGAAAACATAAAATACTGATTTTGTCAGATGAAATTTATGGCGATGTGCACCATACTGGACAACATGAGTCTATTGCTAAATATTACCCAGAAGGTACGATTATGAGTAGTGGATTAAGCAAATGGTGCGGTGCAGGCGGTTGGCGATTGGGTACTTTTTCTTTTCCAAAAGAACTGCGTTGGTTATTGGATAAAATGGCAGTTGTCGCTAGTGAAACTTTTACCACTACTTCTGCGCCTATTCAATATGCTGCTGTCAAAGCTTATGAAGGTGGGGTTGAAATTGAAGCATATTTGGCTCATTCTAGAATTATTTTAGGTCGGATTGCCCAAGCTTGCTCCAAATTATTATTGGCTAAAAATATTACCCATCCAGCACCAACTGGCGGATTTTATTTAATGCCCAATTTCAATTATTACAAAGACAAATTACAAGCAAGAAATATAAGAAGCAGTACTCAGTTATCCGAGAGCTTATTGGAAGAAACAGGCGTTGCCCTTCTTCCTTTAAGCGCTTTTGGCATGGCAGATGATTTTCTAGGGGCAAGGTTATCTTATGTAGATTTTGATGGAGCGAAGGCATTGCAAATGATAAAAGAAAATCCAGCTGCTACGGCAGAAGCCTTAGCACCAAAAGTGATAGAAGGGGTAAGGTTGATTGGGGAATGGATAAACTAAATAGAGCGTCAGATTAAAAATTAATATTACTTATTTTAATAATATATCTAAAATCCTTACCTGCGGCAGGCAGGCGTTGAGAAGGCTAATCCGTTGGGGAAAAAACACGCCCAACGGATTAGCTTCCCAACGGATTAAGTTAGCAACGGATTTGACGAGCTAGAAGATATTTTAAATATATTTAGTAATATCAGTTTTTACTTGACCATCTAAAAATGACTAAATCTACTAATTATCAACGAATTAAATATTAAATTTAATAAAAATTTGTTATGTTTGGGAAATAGTAGAATGGAGGCTAAATTAATCACTGCAAGTAAGAGAAGGGAACAGGTAAAAAGAATAGGAATTGATACTATTATTACCAATAGAGTCGATTTACATCCAATATTAAATCTGAATGATTAGCAAAAAAATACACTTTTAATTGACTAAAAGTGACTCACTATTTTTTAACTAAATTAGCTTAACGTATGAAAAACATGTACGAAAAACCACTTAAGTTTTTAATGCTATTGGCATTATTAACATTCTCGAACACCATGATGGCACAGACTACTGTATCTGGAACAATTACAGATGCCGATGGTCCATTAATTGGTGCAACGGTCAGAATTGTGGGTAAAGCCACAGGTACCATTACTGATTTTGATGGTAATTATTCCTTAGAAATAGCTCCTGGAGGATACACCTTTGAAGCAACTTATACGGGGTATGCACCAGTTCAGGAAACGATTACCGTTGCCGCTGGTGACAATACGCTAAATTTTGCCTTAGAACAAGGAGTCTTATTAAATGATGTCGTTGTAACGGGTACTCGTTCTAAGCCACGAACTGCCATTTCTTCCCCTGTGCCGATTGATAACTTCGTTGGAGAAGTAATCGACAAGTCTGGTAATGGCGATTTAACAGAAAATATTAAGAACATTGTTCCTTCTTTCTCTGCGACTCCTTTAACCGGAGATGGTGCAGCATTTGTTCGACCTACTTCTTTGAGAGGGTTGCCACCAGATGAAGTATTGGTTTTGGTTAACTCTAAGCGAAGACACCGTTCTTCTTTAATTGCCCATTTCGGTGCAGCGATGAATGTAGGCGCACATGCGGTAGATATTGGACATATTCCAAGTATTGCCGTTAAAAACTTAGAGGTATTAAGAGATGGCGCTGCAGCACAGTATGGTTCTGATGCAATTGCAGGAGTATTCAACTTCTTGTTAAAAGATGCCAACCACGGCGCAGAAATCCAAGCACAAGCTGGTCAATGGTATGGTAGAAATTATGGAGCAGAAACGGACTATAAAATTGCTGCTAACTTTGGTTTTCCTTTAACTAAAAAAGGATTTATCAATATTAGTGGAGAGTACACTTTTCTCGAAGAATTACAAAGAGGGAATCAGCATGCTGCTGCTATTGGTTTACCAAATGTACCTGACCCTGTTATGAACTGGGGACGACCAGAAAGTAGTGGTTTCCGTTCTATGGTTAATCTTGGAATTGATATTGCAGATAATGTACAAGCTTATGCTTTTGGTAACTTTTCTGATACACAAGGTCAATACAGTTTCTTCTACCGTTCGCCAAATAGAGGTGGTGTTTTAACACCTGTGCCGAATGACCCTACCGATCCTTCTGGAGGAAATTTCAGTTGGGGCGATGCTTTCCCAATAGGATTCACACCAGAACTACTAGGATTCCAAACAGATTGGAGTTCTGTTCTAGGAATTAAAGGTACAATGGATAATGGCATTAACTATGACGTAAGTGCTAGTTTTGGGTTTAATAAAATCAGTTATTATTTAATGAATACCTTAAATCCTTCTTGGGGACCATTTTCTCAGCGTAACTTTGAACC
>CAZXYA010000780.1:0-3807 GCA_964644655.1 uncultured Saprospiraceae bacterium
CACTAAAGAGTGCCTTGCCAACTTCAAATCCCATGAACATATCCTAAAATTATTATCTCGACTTTTTCGAGATTTTGCGTTAATTACTTAACACAATACAAATATACAAGCATAAGGAAGTTTTATAAAGTACAAAAAGAAGGTTTTGTGATTAAAAAACAACCATGAAAAAAACATAAAATAATCATAAAAAACTTATTATCAATCAATTAACTAATTTAACATTACTTTAATTGTGAAATTAATTAAAGTAATTTAAAATTATTTTATTGTTTTTTATTCAAAAAAAATTGCTTTTTATACTTAATTGACTTGTTTTTCATCAAAAAAGCCCTTATCAAAATGATAAAGGCTTTTTTATTTTTTCAATAAAAATCGAAAACTAGGTCATTTCTAATGCCAAAAGAGTGGGTAGTCAGTATGTATTTACACACTTCAATTACGTCAGCGCATTTCCAATGATTGTATTATCTTGTACAATAACCCCTTTCTTCAAGATAATAATCCCATCCCTAATACAATAAACAGGCGTTTCCACATCTTCTAAACCTGCACCACCCCTAATTGTCACATTATTACCAATCGAACAATTTTTATCAATAATGGCATCTTCAATGTGACAATTTTTGCCAATTCCTATATGGGGTTGATTGCCTTTTGCCTTTAATTCCGCAATTTCTTCTAAAGTTTGATAATAATCCGTCCCCATTAAAATAGATCGTTTAATGACCGTCCCCTCTTCTACCCTACTTCTAATACCTATAACGGAACTTTCAATAGTCGCTTCGTGAATAATACAACCTCCTGTAAAAATTACATTATCGAATAAGGTTTTTCTCATTTTAGAAGGCGGTAAAATCCTTGCCCTAGTATATACTTTATCGGTATTGCTAAACAGGTTAAACGCAGGAATATTTTCTGTTAATTCTAAATTGGCTTCCATAAAAGAAGCAATAGTTCCTATATCCGTCCAGTATCCGCCAAAGGCATAAGAAGCTACTTTATAACTTGAATTGATGGCATTTGGGATAATTTCCTTACCAAAATCATTGGCATCAGGATAATCTGCAAACATCTTTAGCAGTACCTCTTTATTAAAAAGGTAGATCCCCATAGACGCTAAATAATGCTTATCCTGCTTTGCATATTCTTCCGCTACGGGTGAGGTCCATTTAGGCAATAAGTCTGAACTTGGTTTTTCAATAAAAGTATTAATCGTACCTGCTTCATCTACTTTCATAATACCAAAACCTGGTGCATCTTTCGCATTAACAGGAATCGTTGCAATAGAAATATCTGCTCCTTTCTCAATATGTTCGGCTAATAATGCCTGATAATCCATCTGGTATAATTGGTCTCCAGATAAAATTAAAACATGTTCGTATTTATGATTCACCAAATGCTTCATACTCTGTCGAACGGCATCCGCTGTTCCTTGAAACCAGTTCATATTAGAACGAGTTTGTTCTGCCGCCAATACATCCACAAAACCATTATTAAAATGGTCAAATCCATAGGTATTCTTAATATGCTTATTCAAAGACGCAGAGTTAAATTGCGTCAGGACATACATTTTACGTACACCAGAATTGAGACAGTTGGAAATAGGAATATCAATTAAACGATATTTTCCTGCTAAAGGAACAGCAGGTTTAGAACGGTTTTCAGTCAATGGATAAAGTCGGGTGCCAGCACCGCCGCCAAGAATAAGGGCAATCATAAGTAGGTCAGGTTATATTTTGAAGGAAATAATTATTTTTTGTAAAAGTAAGTTTTTTTCATTGAGGCTTAGTGTGTTTATTACAATAAGATTGTGTTTTATAACAATTTATTTATTCGCAAATTACTATTTGAATAAAAAAGTATTACCCCTTAATTTGTTCAATAATTCTAGCAAAAAGAAATTAATTTCAAAAACAAAAAATGTTCAAGTTCTTTTTTTTGTAAAAAATGTTTTAAAAGATGTAATTTAGCCGCTTCATACTATAAAAAATAGTTCTCTAACAAATCAAGTGAAAAGGCATTGAAATCAATCAATCACAAAATTTGTCAGAGGATATAAAGTAAAACCTACCTATAATGAAACAGGCAACTGCACTTACTTTATTAAAATCAGGTAAAAACGTTTTTCTCACAGGTTCGGCTGGAGCAGGAAAGACTTATGTCATTAATCAATACATAAAGTATTTACGAGAAAGGAATGTCCCTGTTGCCGTAACTGCCTCTACAGGTATTGCTGCGACCCACATGAACGGAATGACCATCCACGCATGGTCAGGTATTGGCATCAAGGATGCTTTGACGAATAGTGACTTGCGGAATATGGGAGAAAAGAAGTATTTACGAGACAAATTAGAAAAAGCCAAAGTATTAATTATTGATGAAATCTCGATGCTACACAAAAAGCAATTAGACTTGGTCAATACAGTCTTGAAATTTTTTCAAAATCCTACGCTACCTTTTGGAGGGATACAAGTAATTTTTTCAGGTGATTTTTTTCAGTTACCACCTGTAGGCAACCATATTGAAACACCAAGAGATAAATTTGCTTTTATGGCAAAAGCTTGGGTCGAAGCGCGATTAGCGGTTTGTTATTTAACAGAACAACATAGACAGGAAGACAATGAATTAAATACTATTTTAAATGAAATTCGCAGCGGACAAGTATCTGATACCTCTATTGCCTTATTACAAGCAGCTAGTAAAACTGTTCTCGAAACTATTGAAGAAGCCCCCAAATTATATAGCCATAATCGAGATGTCACGATGTTGAATATTACTAGACTACGTGACTTGGCAGGCATTAGTAAATTGTATCAAGCTAGGACAAAAGGTAATCCAAAATTATTAGAGGGATTAAAAAAATCCGTTCGTGCAGAAGCGCAACTAGAGTTAAAGAAAGGAGCAAAAGTCATGTTCGTCAAAAATAATTATGAAGCTGGTTATATTAATGGGACTTTAGGAGAAGTCATTGACTACTCTGAGGAAAAATTACCCATTGTCAAATTAACGGATGGCAACCAAATGACTGTGGTACAAGAGGAATGGGCGATAGAAGATGATAAAGGCAATGCACTAGCCTCCTTTTCTCAATTACCACTTCGATTGGCTTGGGCAATTACTGTTCATAAAAGTCAAGGGATGACTTTAGAAGCAGCAGAAATAGATTTAAGCAAAAGTTTTGAGAAAGGTCAGGGGTATGTTGCTTTATCTCGATTAAAAAGTCTGAAAGGACTCAAATTAGTTGGCTTCAATCGAACTGCTCTGGAAGTGGATAATCTAGCTTTTAGAGCAGATAAACGTTTTCAAGAATTATCCGCCGAAGCAGAAGGGCAGTTTCAGCAATTGGATTTAGAAAAGAAAGCAGTCGCTTTTATTAAACATTGTGGTGGCTTAACCGATCCAAAAGACATTAAACGATTTAAGAATAAAAAGAAAGAAAAGAAATTACCAAAACAATCTACTTATACCATTACCAAAGATTATATTTTAAAAGGTCTGACCATCGAAGAAATTGCGGAGGAAAGAGGCTTATCCGATGGTACCATTATGGGTCATTTTGAAAAAATTAAAACCATTTATCCTGAAGTTGATATTTCAAAATACAAACCTGAACAAGCGCTATTACGGCGAGTCCAGATTACACATAAGCAAATCTTAACAGAAAAAGATCCCGAGAAAGTTAGAGAAGATGGGTCTGTTAGTTTAAAGGCGCTTTTTGATGCGATGAATCAGGAGGTCAGTTATGCAGAAATAAAATTGGCGATGGTTTTTGTTTAGAGTGGTTTCGGTGGAAGACACTCCAAG
>CAZXYA010000781.1:0-3802 GCA_964644655.1 uncultured Saprospiraceae bacterium
TAATGGCAACCAGAGGCTGCTTAATGCTACACACGAGGCAGAGCCTCGCGCGAACAACGGCAACAAATATTACGCTAACACCCTTAATACTTCTCCATCCGCTCAATCCCTGTCCAATCTTTCTCCACACCTGCTTGTCGCAACCACTTAGCCTTAGTTAAAAATAGTTTAGCCGTGGTATCGGTAGGGTGTTGCTGCAAGACTGCTTCAAAAGCGTAGGTAGCTTGCTCAAATTCCTGTTGAAAATAAGACTTTATTCCTTTATTAAAATTATCAAGTGTGGCCAATTTAAGCTCAATATTTGTGGGTAAATCTCCATCAAAACACTCATATATGTTGATGGGTTCTTGTTTGCCTTTGACCTGTACTTGTCCCAAATAGCGCGTATTAAAATCAGAAGGATTATCCAATTTATTTAAACTTTCTTCACTTAGTAGAATTGATGCGCCATAATGCTTGGTCAAGTTCTCAATACGAGCAGCAGTATTCACTGAGTCAGAAATAGTTGCGGCATCCATCCTATTTTTATCACCTGTAATGCCCATGATGAGGGAGCCACTGTGCAAACCAATACCGATTTTAATTGGAGACTTTTCTGCCAATATTCTATCGGAGTTATATTGTTGCATTGCTTGTTGCATCTCAATGGCAGCGCGCAGGGCACCTTCTGCGGTGTTCGGAAAAATAGCCATAATACCATCGCCCATATATTGATTGACAAAGCCTTGATAGTTTTGAATAATCGGTCCCATGCGATGATTGTAATCATTGACAAATTTGAAGTTTTCTTGCGGACTTAATTGTTCGGCTAGGGAAGTGTAATTTCTAATGTCCGAAAAGCAAATGGTCACCTCCTTTTCTACAGCATCACCCAATTGGATTTCGGTAATATTTGACTTGCCCAAAGCATTCAAAAAGGCATTTGGTACAAAACGGCTAATGGCTTGGTTGACCCGTTGTTGCGCTTCGTAATTCCGCTTTTGGTCATCGAGATTTTTTTGTAGGGCTTTTTCCCTTTCTGCTTTTAAGCCTTTGTTTCGTTTTCCTGCGATTAGTGCCAACATGATTAGAGCAAAGACTTGAGATACAGGAAAAAGCATATCGAATGTTTTATTCAAATTTGTTTGATTAAGCTCAAGATATTGGGCAATGGCAGATTGATCCTCCAGCACTTTTCCAAGAGCGGTCAGTAGAGGAAATATAAGAGCTACAAAGATGAAAGGCAAAAAGGCAATCAGATAAAAGCGCTTTGAAACATGCGCTTGTTTTTTAGCAGTGAATACTAAATATAAGGTTAAGAGGATACCAACCGCAATTAACAAAGGGATTAATAGATGATTCAATGTATTGCCTAAATCAAATTCTAAATTTAGACAAAGAAGAAGAACGAGCATTGTTAAAAAGGAAAGATAAGCAGGAATACCCCATTTAGAAATACGCCATGATTTAGGGGTATTAAAGTAAGTTTGGGTAAATTTAATCAAACCCAAAAAAACAAGTAGTAAACTAATCCAGTTGAATTGTGGTAATAGTTCTTTTAGAAAAGGCAAAGCCACAAAAGAATTGAAGTTGTCCGTCTTATAAAAAGTCACCAAAAAGCAACCTAAAATAAAAGCGGATAGATAAAAGTGAATCCACTCTTTTTCTATTAGAAACAAGAAAAACAAGTAGAGGAATTGAACAACAAAAATGCCTAAAATAATTCCACTAAATAATGCTTTATTAATCTGGTCCGGCCAAATAGAAGATTCGTCAATATGTGTTAACACAATTCTTCTGGGCTTCAATTGTGCGTCTATGCCTTCTAATCTTACGAATAATTCCACCGTATCATTTAATGGGACATCTACTTTCAAAAAAGTAGCCCAAAAATGATAAGGACGTTCCTTCAATGGCACTTTATCTCCCGAGCGTTGATGATGAAATCCTCCCTTCCCATCGGGAAGATAAGCATCTATGTAATCAAAAGTATTGAGGTCCATTGCTGCCCAGTCGGTAACATGTATCACTTGCTCGCCATTAAAAATAGGACTCCCAATAAATTTAGCCTTTAGCCAATAGACCATATCTACTTCGGGTTGAATGGCCATCCAGTCTTTTCGATTTAGTGAAAGCCAATCCTTGGAAATACTATTAATATCCATAGCCCCAGATGAGTCCTCAACGATTTCGTGATGATAAATATAGTTACTGACAATAGAATAAGGATAGCCAAAATCATTTATAAAATTACCGCTAAATTCATAGCCTCCTTTTGTATCGAAATAGTGTCCATCATTTACTATTAGAATAGGGATAGTGCTTGGTTTTCTTTCCGCTTCAACTCCTTCCAATCGAAGGTATAAAACCGCTTTTTCATTTTGCCCAATAGTGTATCGAAGTAAATTAGCAGGATAAGGAATCGACTTTTCCTCTTGACGAAGTGCAAAACCAGACTGTTGTTTTTCCACCCTTCCATCTTCATGAACCAAATAAGCGGCAATCTTATTCCAGCTCTTTTTGCCCCAATAATCAGATGAAATTTGAAATACATACTCATCCGTCTTATCCTCATGCCCTCTCAATTTCAATTTACCCCAATAGACCGCAGCCGTGTCCACATTATCGTCAATATTATTCAGTTCAAAAATAGTAGGGCGTTGGCGGATATAATCAAAACTCATTTGTCGGGAGTTATCCTTATATACTTCTGTAAAATTTCTAGCTAAAGTTACGCCTCCAGTTCCACTACGACTATCTCCAAGTGACCATCCGTATTGGGTAGCAATTGTTTTTCCATAGTCATACGCTTGCTTACTATTTAGAGTATCCCCCAAAGCTTCATAGGCCCTTCCTAGTTGATAATAGGCGTGCTCCATTAAAAGCGAGTCTTTTAAGTTAGTGGCTACTTCTACATAATGTTGCACTTGTTGCAATCGCTCCTCAAGATCTACTATGTTTTTGAAATAAGGCTCTGTTTTATACTTGAGTTTCACCCTTTCGGAAAAGGTAGCATTGGGCACTACTATTTTTAAGGAATCTACAAAGGTAGATTGGCTGAGTAGGGGAAAACTCCACAAGATGAGGATGGCGAAAGTCAGGAATGGTTTAAAAATTTTCATCAATTGGTATTTGACTATTTTCTAAGGCTTAAGGTCTTTGATTGTTAACTAGTTAATCCCATTTAGCGCGTCAGGTAAAAAAGTGATAAAATCCGTTGCTAACTTAATCCGTTGCTAACTTTTTTTTAGCAACGGATTAAGTTAGCAACGGATTCTAAACAAATTAAAAAATTAGTAAATATCTATTTTCAATCTGACGCTCTATTCACCATAATAACGAAAATAATTAATAATCAGTAATTAACTAACAAAAATCATAACCATTGCTCCCTTCCCTTTCACTTCCACTTTCCCTCTGGACTCAAATTGAAAGTTTGGATGATTGCTCAAAAGCTGATAGGTCTGCCAAGTGAATGAAAGTATGGTAGTGCTGCTAATTATGAAGGTAAAACAGGGCTATTGAAAGTTGATTTGTTAGAGGAGGCATATTTTTTAGGATGATTAAATTTTGTCGATTAAGTTGGGAGTTTCTTGTACTGGCAGCCAGAGGCTGCTTAATGCTGCACACGAGGCACAGCCTCGCGCGAACAACGACAGCTTTCCATATTCAATCACTGTATTGGAAATATTCTGTCGCAAAGTCTTAGGATTAACCGCAAAAGGGCCTCGCTCGCACAACGACTATTTTGAAATTTAAAATTTTACATTTAGATTAAAAAGGATATCCCCCATGTTCAATCACTGCATTAGATATATTCCGC
>CAZXYA010000782.1:0-3800 GCA_964644655.1 uncultured Saprospiraceae bacterium
AACTGAAAAACAATGAATTGTGGCGAAAAATATTTTCTTAACGCATCACTAGTGATTAGATTTAGCAAAATCTGACGCTTATAAGCTGTCAAAAATTATTCAAATATGGGAATATACTTTACCTCTTCGTATGAAACCTTCAAAAAGTGAGGATTATGCGAAAAACCATATTTGGGCAAGAAAACAAACAGATAATCCTTATTATTTACATTCTCCTACCTTAAAATTATATATAGCATACAAATCTCAAGATACAATCGCCTCAATCTTTGATGGGCAAATTGAGCTTAAGAAAGCTCAAATACCATACTTTAAATATGAACGGTTAAATCATTGTATTATAAAATTATTAATAGCTTGTTTTGTACATAAGGACAAAAAATTTATTAGCAATAATATCTTCTATTTATTATCCGATGCATTTAGTTCAAAAAAAGGTTATGATTATGCCAATGTAATTAAAATTGACCCTAAACTAAAACATGAAAAGAACATTAATAATAACGATACTGGTATTTTAGAGCTTTATTTTAAAGACCGTGCTACTAGATTAAGAAAAACTGATTATGGAAGTAGGAATAAGAGGCAAATTCCATTTGATTTTATAGAACTTGGTGAGGACCAATTAGCCTTCAAACAACTAAAAGTAAATAACTCTATTGAGGATACTTATCCGATTTATGAAGAAAATACGGATAAGAATTATAAAACCAGAATCAAACATCATAGTCTAGAAAACATAGAAGAATTTGAGAAATCCAGAAATACACTTTTAGATAAATTTACCCAAAATTTGGTTAGTTATTTATCTAAAATAGGTCTTAATGTAACGTCAAAAACTTTAGCCCTGCAGCAAGTTGCAAAGAAACTATCAGTAGGAAACCTTAATTATGAAAATTTTGTAATTACTGTCTTAGATTATAGGTTTAATCAAAATGTAAAAACGACAAAAATAATTGAAAAATTCAATCAACAAGGCTATGATATATCTTTCAAACATGGATTGTTAGAAAATATTGACAAAAATGATAATGTATTAATCTTAATGGATTATAGTACTGGGGATTGCGAATTAACGGGTGTTTTGGCGAATTATGACGGCAAAGATGGATATAAAATTGTCAAAGATGCAGGAATAAAAAATTCTCAAGGATTCTGTATTAACCCGAATCATTTTATAAATGGGAATTCCAAAATATCCATGTCACCAGAGGAGTTCCTAAATTATAAATCGTTTTCAAAAACCAAATTTAGTAATAATGGGTTAGCAAGGGACTTTCAAATTTCAATAGAACAACTATACCTAAAAAGTATTATAAATGAATCATCAACCTCGAATAATATTAATATTCCAAAAAGTTCTCTACTAACAAATAGTGTTTTTATCCATTGTTTTACTAAGAATAGTAAGCGTCACGAATACATTTGTTATGCAACTGAAGAATCTTTCTTTATTGTAAATCTAAAATCGGAGAAAGCTCTTGAAATCTTAAAATCCTTTGGAATTAAAGATTTAGAAACTCTAGTTCAACTTAGGACTAATTATGATAAATGGGCTAAATTTAATACGGGATATATTTATTTGATGCTAAATCATTCTGGCTTGATTGAAATAAATGAACTAAATGAAAGAGTTCTTTATTCTTCAGAAATTGGTAACATCTTAAAAGATAGAAACTCCATAAGAGACAAAAGTGAATTCCTTATCCAAGCTAATAATGAAGTGTTCTCTAGTGATAAGGTTAAAAAATATAACGAATTCGTAGAAGAAATGGTAGAGCAACAAATTAGTTTCGAAAATTTAGTAAAAGGTGGTAAGTATGGCCTTTATCGAAAAAAAGTAATGGAGCTTTTGGATTTAAAGAATGAAAAAAAGTTAACTAAAGCATTAGGAATCAAGGGTAAGAAATCAGGAGGATTTTTAAGCACGTATCAGGGAATATGGTTCGATGAAAACAAGTTAGAATACTTTGTAGGAGATAAAGCTGGCTATAAGTATAATCAATCTAAAGGTTATCAAATACGAAAAATTATAGTCCATAAAGGTAAGTTTAATCCAAATGAATTTTTCCCATTATTAAATGTTGATTTTATTAAACATAAAAATTATACGGTTCTTCCTTATATTTTTAATCTTATAAAGATGTATGTCGATATGGAAGGCTGAGGTGAATTATTTTACAAGAGTATGGGTTTAACTGAGGATTTTAGAGTTAGGGTGACGAAGATGACTAGGATGACTATCGAAAAAAAGATTTTTTTTGATACTTAATACAGCAGGGTAAAATAGCAGATGTTCTCATTTTTAAAGGATTTCTTTTACTAAAGAAATGTGTATTTTTTGAGGATTAATGCACCTTCATCTTCCACCTCAATTGCTTATTCAAGAATCCGATTCCCAATAAAGTAATCTTTTTTCCAGACCCCAAATAAGGCTCATAATATCGCTTATCCTCAATCTGTTTCAAAGCCTTTTGAGCCAGCGTAGCAACATGCTTAGTACGTTTATCAGAAGTAAATTTAAACTCAATAATATATACCTTATTAGATAATTCCAAGACAGCATCAATTCGCCCCTTATCTATTTCTTTTTCTAATAACAACTGCATCCCGACCAAGCGAAAAATCATATACATCAGAGAATGATAATATACTTCTTTTTTAAGATGCAATCGGATAAGAATATCCGCTATAAAACTTTGAAGGTGTTTAATGAAAATAGCAGGCTTTTCTTCAATTAGCGCATCCCGCAGAGCGACCGCCTCAGGACGAATTTCAAATTCACCTCTTTTAATGAACCCTGCTAAAAGATAAGTGAGAAAAGAATAACGTACTTCTTCATTTGGATAATCTAGATAAAATCGTTGTTGGAATCCATTATACTCAATTTTACTGATGGTCAGATAACCTGTTTGGAAGAGCAGGGGCAACAAGGGTAAATTTTTGATATTTACCGAGCCACCTTCCAAGTCATTCGTTTTGGTGTTTTCAAATTGCTCGGGTAGATACTTTTGTTCTTTTATGAGTTCAATCAAAAAACTAGGTGAACCAGAGGCAGACCAGTAATTACCAAATTCTTGGTCGTATAAAAATTTCACAAAAGAGAAAGGATTATATAAACGATTTTGACCGTCCCACGAATAGCCGTTATATTGTAATCGGATATTTTCTAATAATAGTTCTTTAGTGGTTTTAAATTTTTGTTGAATAGTTTGCAGATGAGCTTGAAAATTTTGCTCAATTTCATCTTGTGAAAAGCCTACTATTTGGCTATACTTTGCAGACAATGAAATATCATTCAAATTATTCAAGCCAGAAAATACATTAGATTTAACAAAACGACTTATTCCAGTTAGTATAACAAAATGAAGGTAAGGGTCTAAACTTTTCATTGTAGCATAAAGCCCACTAATTACTTTTCCATTCTCATAAAATTGTTCTTCATTAGCAAGTAGGTCAACTAATGGCTTATCATATTCATCTACCAAAATGACAACGAGACCATGTGCTTTATGCAATTGCTTAACTAATAAGGTAAAGTAATTCGGTATGATAGATTCTTCAATAGTCAATCCATAGTCTTTAGCGACTCTTTTTAAGTAGCTCAATATCGATGCCTCAAAAGTCTTAGTATCTTTACGGTATTGAATTAAAGCATAATCCAATTGTATGATAGGGTACTTTTTCCAAGTATCCACTTTATCATAAATAAAGAGACCTTTGAATAATTCAGACTTCCCTTCAAAGAAAGATTTAAGCGTACTTAATAATAATGATTTTCCAAAACGGCGAGGACGAGA
>CAZXYA010000783.1:0-3789 GCA_964644655.1 uncultured Saprospiraceae bacterium
CCAAAGATGAAAAATCTTGGTATGCAGGAAAACTGAGTAATCTATATCGTTATAATAGTGAAGTCTTTCAAAGAACCCTTTATTATTTAGGTAAATCAGATGAAGATTGGTTGAATGACCGAGTAATTAGCCCGACAATGGAAGCGAACATTGTTAATGAGACTGCCGTTGATTTAACAATAGATGACTACTTGTTGACGGAACTAGATGAATTGGTACGTACTGTAGAAGAAAAGGGAATTAGAGTTGAACTAGTGGTGAATCCCTATTATCCAGCGTACATTCAAAAAATGTCCTCATTCTATAATTTTATTGGGAGAATTAGAGGCAAGACGAATAAAAAAGTTAGAGACTATTCTAGAGCATTAACCGCTACTAATGGCTTTGCAGACTACCAACACTTAAACAAGGAAGGCAGTAAACGATATATGGATTTATTACTGAAGGATGGGGTTTTATCGAAATAGCAAAGTCTGAAAGAAAGTTATTTGTGGTTATGCTAAAATAATAATAGCTAATAACCCGAATAACTTTCATTAGTTTAAGCAGATCCATTATAAATAAAGAATAATAAAACTAGTAGCAGCCCAGTAACGATGGCTGTAGTAGTAAAGAACTTTTTAGCTTCTCTTTTATCTCTTGCCTCCGCTTTTCTTTTACGTTTTGATTGTGCCATATCTGTATTTTTTTAAGTTTGGAGAATAAATTCACAAATAATATGCTGTTATTTGTCGCAACAAGATAATAATATTTTTTGAGAATGAAAATTTTTAGAAGGCTTCTTTTTTTAGAATGACTTATTTTAAGAAAAGGAGATAGTATTAGAAATGCAAATTATGGCACTATGGTAAAAAGTGTGGGTGGATTGTAAAGCGAACGACTCAGGAGCGTCGTGTTACTGGTCTATCACAACAAACGGTAACACGACTCTCCTGTGTCGTAATAGATTTTTAGCTATCCACACTTTTTACCATAGAGCCTAAATTATAATACGCTGGGAAATGATAAATGATGAATTCGTAAAATTCACAATTCATCGTTTATAGTTCATCATTCATCGTTCCTTACTCCCATTTCAAAGTCTCCACAGGATTCACCATAGCGACTCTAGTTGCTTGGTATAGTACACTTAAAATAGCCATGAGCAAAATCAATAGCCCTGCTAAGACGAACACCCACCAACTAATCGAAGTGGCATAAGCAAAATCAGCTAGCCATTGATTCATAAAATACCAAGCGAGTGGAGCGGCAAGAAGGAAAGCAATAAAAATGAGTTTGCCAAAATCTTTGCAAAGTAGATAAATTAAGTTAGGAATATCAGCCCCTAATACCTTACGAATGCCAATTTCTTTGGTGCGTTGCTGAGCAATGAAAGTGGCTAGTCCTAATAAACCAATACAAGCAATAAAAATAGCTAGGAAAGAAAAAACACCAGCAATTTTTCCTAATTGTTGTTCAGATTCAAACATTCTAGAAAAGCGTTCATCTAAAAATTGATAAGAGAACGGTTGACCTGGTGCCATCGTTTTCCAATCCGTTTCTAATTGTTGAATAAAACCAGCCATATCCTTTGTTTGTAGTCGAATAGAAATAGCGCCACGGCTACTGCCAATAAATAGTGCTAGTGGAGAAATAGCACTCCGCAAACTCTCAAAATGGAAATTGCGAATAACTCCGATAATTGAATAAACTTCTGTCCCGGTAATTTGATGTAAAAACAGGACCTGCGGGAGGGACATTTTCGGCTGTAATGACTTCATTTTCGCCTAGTTTTGCATGAAAATCAACCCGAACAATCTGTGAAGCATGTTCATGGTAACGGTCATAACTTAGTTCATCTTGAACATAAAGAAGGATAAAGAGGAAGGCAGCGATTCCAATTCCTAAACCAAAGATATTGATAAGAGAATAGAATTTATACTTGTGTAAATTGCGCCATGCAATCTTCAAATAATTTTGTAACATATCGGGTGTTTTTTAACGGTGATTTCAACAAAAAAGAAACTACTCTACTTATTTGTTAAAACCTAGACGGTTAAGCTACCCGAAAAGTTACAGGGTACTATTTAATTCAGATCAGAAACACAGCCAGGTGCCTCCATTAATTGTATCCGGAGACCACTACTTATAGAACTTATATCAATAGAAAATTCTCTTTCATCAGATAGGTTTTCATAATTTACGATTTCTTGATGGATTGCAGTATCTCCAATATTAAATTCAACAGAAGAAATGAGGTCTACTTCGTCAAAAGATTGCCAACAAGAATAACTCCCTTGTAGGTTTTTAGGCAATAAAGGGAAAGCGAGGCTTTCTCCATTTATGGTTAAAGTTAAATTATTAATGTCGAAAGTCGTATGATTTTCGATGGCTAAGTTGATTTTGCCAGGAACACTTGGGGGGCAGCTTGTAATACAAGCGTCAGAAATTTCGTTGTTTTTTCCACAAGCAAATAATAGAATAGTGGTAGCTAAAAATAGAATTATTTTTTTCATCAAGAAGAGTGTGTTTGTTCGTTTTTTGTAAACGGTTTTGAAACCATACATTTTTTGAAAACGCTGCCTAGGGCGGCTAAAAAGTAGGATTTGGGGTGAAGAATTCTTTTCCCGTACGAAGTGTAGTAGTAGGAAGCGTCAACTTCCGAACCGCTTGTGGATGGGATACCCGCAACTCAATAAAAAGTGTATGGTTTTAAAGTAAACGATTTATCTTATAGAAGGGAGGAAATCAATAAGATGATGATATTTTATCGGAGGTACTACAAAGGTAAGCGAAAAAGATATATATGTAAACTATTTTAGGGGACTTTAACTAGAAAAAAAAGAATTGAAGATAATGATAACCTAAAAATATTGTTACCCTTGTATTATGCAATACTTTCCAGTTATATTTACAATGAAATTTAAAAATAAGGACACGATATAATTTTTTCAATTATCCAACTAAAAAAAACATACCGTCTATTCTTCATCCTATTAATAAGCGCCCTGCTATTCCGAGAGTTATTTGTAGGGGTATTGATGGGAGATGTGTCTGCCCTTTTAGAAGCTTCTATTTATGTTGTATTATTATATTTTTTACTAAATAATCATATTCAAACCAAAGTAGCTTTATTGTCATGGGCTGGAATTTATTTAATTCTGATGACAGGCGTAAAAGCAGGTGCTAAGACCTTAGTCATTATGGGTGGGAATGGTTGGGAAATTAATTCCACCCGTTATCAAATAGACCTTTTTTTAGTAGCTATTGGTTTTTTGATTATTATATTTAGAAATCATTTTTTTCGAGAAAAAGCTACCTAATTTTATTGCATAAAAAATAGAAACTTATTATTTTTGTTGATAATTAGGAATTTTGCAAAAAATAACCTACATAAACGAACTAGGAGGATTGCAGACGGATTTAACGGATTAAAACGGGTTTTCCTTATAACTATGTATCATCTTTTTGCGTAAATTATTTTTTCTTTTCCCTCAATAAAAATTCTATACTCCAAGGATTTTTCAAGCGTAAATGCCCCTTTCCCATCCCTACTACCAATTTTTGTGTAAATGATTCCTTTAAATACTAGGATTGTTGACTTCAGTCAACAGGGGATTTAGTAGTGATATGGACTATTGAATACTACAGTGTAACAAAAGTTATTTTACATTTTGCCTCGTCGCCTCCCGACTAAAGTTCCCCTTCGGCGGGACAAGTAGCGACGACTCGGCGGGGGATTTCTCACCCTTAATATCCCTTTTGCGAGGCTGCGAAGCAGCCGAGCAAAATATAAAGAAATTAATGTTA
>CAZXYA010000784.1:0-3786 GCA_964644655.1 uncultured Saprospiraceae bacterium
TCATTAACTCAGTATCCTCAAAAAGTGTCGAATATTTCTGCTCAGGTACTTATTCTATACTTCAATCCTTATAATTACTTTAACTTTGCGTTTTTTAAATGGCGCACCGTGTACCATCAACCATAAAAAAATGTCTAGCAAAAGAATCAAAAAAGTAAGTTTTACTACCTTTCTCAAAAAATTTCCACCAGTCTCCTTGCCTGTAACCTTGGGGAGTGATACCCATATTGAATTTAGTCGGGCAAACTCTCCTTTAGATCCTTTGGAAATAGAGGATTATATCTTGCCTTTAGAAGAAAATGAAATGGATGAATTTACTGAATTTATTCCTTGTTTTTGCATTCCTGATACGGCTGATTTTATTGGAATTGTTTATTTTAAGGCGGGATTGATGGATTATCAATATCGAATAATCACTTATGACAAAGGAGGGGCTGTTATCGGAAATGAGGTCATTGGCGGGGTGTTTTCCAATGGTGATATGATTGCCCAATCTATGGCGACTATTGATGCTTCTTGGACGATTCATATTGTTTCTGGTCAAGGGAAAGCGAATGCAACTACTTATGACCCCTTAGAAAGTACGACCAAAGAACTGGAAATATTTAAGGATGGGATGATTGGAGTGTTGAAGTAATTGTCTTAAAAATGAAGGAATTTCCAGCTATCAAATCTCAAATCATACATCATCAATCATAAATCTACGTGTTTTAATTAAAATGGATTTATGATGTAAGATTGATAAACTATGATTTAAGATTTTTCATTTGCAATTCGTAACTCCTAAAAAATGAAAAAGGCTCTATTTATTTTCACGGCCATAATTTTTGGTAGCATTTTTAATTTTGGTCATGCTTATACTTTTTTGATTCGGTATAATTTAATGGTGATGCTCTTTTTTGCATTTTTAGGCATCCAAGTAAATTGGCGGTTATTCAATGCGACCCATTTTAAGATATTGGCGATTAATATTTGCCTACCCTTATTTCTATATACTATTATTCAGCCTTTTTCTGCTAATTTAGCTTTAATCGCTTTTGTGGTTACGATTGTTCCGACGGCGGCGGCGGCACCTGTCATTGCTCAATTATTGCGAACTAATGTAGGAGTAGTAACTGTTTCTGTCATTTTATCGACCCCAATTATTGCGCTTTTATTACCGCTTTTGTTGACTTATTTTTTAAAGATAGCAGGGGATATTTCCTTGGCGAATTTGGTTTATCCAGTACTTTCATTGGTTTTTTTACCTTTAATTACCAGCCAAATTATACGGAATGGCTTACCCAAATTTAAGCAAGTAATCACGCAATTTGAATTCCTTAGTTTTCCTTTGTTCTTGGCGAACATAATAATAGCCTGCGGGAATGCTTCTTATTTTGTACAAAATAATCAGGAAATAATCGGAGGTCAATTATTAGGTATTTTAGTACTAGTTATTTTTTTATGTATCCTGCAATTTCAAATAGGTGCTTTTGTGGGCAAGAAAAATAATCGCTTGGTTTATAGTTTAGCTTTAGGGCGCAAAAATACCATGATTGGCCTTTGGATGGCACTCACTTATTTTAATCCCGTAGTCGCCTTAGGCCCTATTTTTTATATCATCCTGCATAACATTTACAATTCATATCAAATTTGGCGGTTGGAGAGGACTGGTTGCTAGTTGCTGGTTGCTGGTTTGCACATAACCAACTAGCAACCAGCAACCAGTCTACCTCGCCAAAATCTCCGCCATTTTAACCATTTCATTATCTAAATCTTTGGTCTTTTTAATGGCATCTTTAAAAGCCGTATATTTTACTTTATTATTTACTATTCCTGCCATCACACCTGAGCGACCTGCTAATAAACCTTCTACAGCATAATAACCCATTTGACTTGCCAACACTCTATCGGCTGCATTAGGTGAACCACCTCTTTGTAAATGACCAATAATAGAAACTTTGGTTTCATAATGTGGGCAACGTTCTTTGACGATTCTGGCAATTTCTTGAGCGCCACCATTTTGATTGCCTTCTGCCACGATGACTAAGCTGAATAATTTTTTTCTTCGAGCGCCCTTTTGTAAACTGTTAATTAAGTCATCAATAGGTGTTTCTGTTTCTGGACAAAATATTTTAGCCGAACCACTACCAATTCCTGCATTTAAGGCAATAAAACCTGCATGACGCCCCATGACTTCGACAAAAAAGAGTCGATTATGAGAGTCGGCCGTGTCCCGGATCCTATCCATTGCTTCAATCGCTGTATTGACGGCTGTATCAAAACCAATGGTATTATCTGTCCCGTACAAATCATTATCAATTGTTCCCGGAACGCCAATAATTGGAACGCCAAATTCTTTTTGGAAAATATTTGCCCCTGTAAAAGTGCCATTTCCTCCAATAGCGACTAGGGCATCAATGTCATTAGCCAAAATGTTTTCATAAGCCAATTGCCGACCTTCTGGGGTCATGAATTCCATACTACGGGCAGTTTTTAGGATGGTCCCACCACGATGGATAATATTGCCAACATTACTTGTTTCCAATCGATGAATGTCTCCCTTAATCATTCCCTCATAGCCTCTTTTAATCCCGTATATATGCAAATCATGATAAGCAGCTGTCCGTACAACGGCTCTAATGGCAGCATTCATACCTGGTGCATCTCCTCCTGAAGTATAAACCGCAATTCTTTTAATAGTAGGCTTTTTTTCGCCTGCTGTTTTTTCGTTGGCCATTAGATTTAATTTTGAATGTTGAATATCGCTAACTAATTGGTTGCGGTAAACGTAAAAATTGGTAGGACTCCGATAATGATCAGATTACTATCAATTATTCACAACTTAAATTATTTATGAAAATCGACTAAACCATCAATGGGTTGTCGAATAATAGTTCCTATTTGTAGACCATTCACTTCAAGGCGTTTGGTCAAAATAACTTTTAAAAAATAAGCAATAGAACCTATAAAATGAACGGGGTAATTGATTGCCCCATGATATTTTTTTACTTGTCTTTGAAGAAAAGTATCAAAAGCATCACTTATTAATTGCTCCATAAAAGGATGCGCTTTTTCCTGAATGATAAATTTAGCAAAACTAGCTAAATAACGATTGCCTACTTTCGATTGATAGACATTTTCTAATAATAATTGCTTAGAAATTGTCTGTTCTGCCATTAATTTTTCTGAAAGTGCTTTAGGCAATTCTCGATAAAAATAACTTTTTAGTAATTGTTTGCCTAAATAAGCACCACTTCCTTCATCGCCAATAATATAACCAAGTGCAGGAACATTATCTATCACTTTTTGTCCATCATACAAACAAGAATTAGCGCCAGTTCCTAAAATACAAGCAATGCCCGCTTCTTTTCCGCAAACTGCTCTAGCTGCGCCCAATAAATCATTGGTTACTTCAATTTTTGCTTTTGGAAAAATAACAAAAAGAGCTTTTGAAACAATGGCACAAGTTGCAGCATCCCAACAACCAGCACCATAATAGTAAACTGCATGAATGGCTTCATTAACCTCTTGCTTCCTAAAAGCAGTTTTTAATTCCTTGATGATTTTCGCTGTACTAGTTAATACAGGATTAAAACCAATCGTACTAATTGCTTGCATTGGTTGTGCATCTTGGATAATTCTCCAATCTGTTTTAGTCGAACCTGAATCTGCAATTAGTATCATGTTTTTAAATTCAAAATGCCTGCCTGATGGTAGATAGGTAAAATTTAAAAATCCAAATTTAAACGTATGATTGCTATTAAGTACATTGTAAATTAAATAAATTTACTTTACCTCGATCGC
>CAZXYA010000785.1:0-3784 GCA_964644655.1 uncultured Saprospiraceae bacterium
TATTTACCTGGAAGGTTGCACCAGCGATAGCCGCAGGAAACACCGTAGTGGCAAAGCCTAGTGAAGTCACTCCGATGACTGCCTACTTATTAGGTGAACTATTGACCGAAGCTGGATTACCTAAAGGCGTACTTAATATTGTACACGGCTTAGGAACAAATACAGGACAAGTTATTGTCGAACATCCAGATATCAAAGCCATATCGTTTACAGGCGGAACGACAACAGGAGCTCATATCGCAAGAACAGCTGCACCTATGTTCAAGAAACTCTCTTTAGAGCTAGGTGGGAAAAACCCTAATCTCATTTTTGCAGATTGCAATTATCCAGAAATGTTACGCAACACGGTACGTTCTTCTTTTGCGAATCAAGGACAAATATGCCTCTGTGGAAGTAGAATTTATGTAGAAGCCTCCATCTATGAGCAATTCAAAAAGGATTTTGTGGCCATTATAAAACAACAAAAAGTAGGACAGCCCTTTGCCGAAGACACGAAGTTTGGCGCACTGGTTTCTGAATCACATCTGGAAAAAGTATTAAGCTATGTTGCTTTAGCCGAAGAAGATGGACATAACATTTTATATGGTGGAAATCGCATCACAGTAGAAGGTTATGAAGATGGGTATTATATGGAACCTACTATTATTGAAGTTACTGATAATAGCTGCAGACTTAATCAGGAAGAGATATTCGGGCCTGTGGTGACACTAATGCCCTTTCAAAAGGAAGACGAGGCTATCGCACTTGCAAATGATGTCAAGTATGGCTTATCTGCAACCGTTTGGACGAGTAATCTGGATCGTGCTATGCGCGTATCTAAAGTGCTGGAAGCGGGTATTATATGGGTGAATACTTTTCTTAATCGTGATCTCCGCACACCTTTTGGTGGTGTCAAGGCGAGTGGTGTGGGACGTGAAGGTGGTTTTGAAGCGTTACGCTTTTTTACCGAACCTAAGAATGTGTGTATACAATACTCAAAACATTCCGTTTAGGCTTCCGATTTACCTAAGATTCATGAATCACGTTTATTTTATCATTTTCTTAAGAACAAAACTTAAGCATAATTTCTAATTTAAATACGAGTTAAAAATTAATATGCTATAGAAATGAAAAAGTTCGAAAATCTAAAAATCGACAATCTGGAAAAAGTAATCGGAGGAACTGGTTTCGATATCAATGTATCACATGCAACTACTGATTTACCAAGAGATAGAAATAATGTTCAAAACTCAGCAAGACTGCTGCTTGTGGAATATAATGACAGACGTTTTTCAAACTAAAAATCAAGCTAAGACATTAACTTAATAAACTATGAAAATGAAAAAGTTCAAAAATCACAGGTTAACAGAATTAAAAACGATTATTGGAGGAAGTGGAGCAAGAAATACAAGTGACCTCCCCAGGGATAGAAACAATGTTCAAAACCCTTTTAGAGCACTTTATGATTATAATCCATATGAACCATTATTCGATTAATATTCGAAATCAGATTATAAGGTTTGAAAATTATTTAAAAAGAAACAGTAGTGTCCAGCAAAAAACCCTTCAATTTCTTCAAGCCTCTATAAATACTGATGTTTGAGCCATTTTAAGAAAAACAACCCCTTGGCATTTAGAAGTCGAGAAATATCAAAATATAAGCCTTATATTGATTTTGTAAAAATCATATAATCAACATCATAAAAATAGTCTAAAGTCTATTTTCTAGCAGCAAAGCGGTCTATTTTCTTTTATCGGACACTCCTGAAAAAGAAACTAAAAAGGTGATAGAAAAACTATCGCCTCTTTTTGCTCTTCTATTTCCGGGTTAGTACCATAAACCTTCGTTTATTCTTGGATAAATTGGCCATTATAAATTTATCATAGTCAAAACTACCTCGTGTTGGGCTATAAAAATCTTTTTTTCCATCATTTTCTTTAATGAGTTCGTAGGTTTCATTTCCATTTTCATCATATACGATATCATATAAGGCAGATTTTTCTAACCAGCTCTTTTTAATTTTTTTACGGTCATTAGATTTCTTAGCAATATTCTTTCCTGTATTTAAAAGGATATGTAGTTTACCATCTATTTCAAATGCATTGTAGGAGTGGCTTCTGGCTGCCTTAAAAATACTACGGCCCCATACCAAATTTCCTTCATTATCAAATTTTATAATAAGAATATTATTATAATGAAATATGGTTTGCGTCGTAAATCCACCTGCACCATTAGAAACCTGAACTGTTGTAGTAAAAAATTGCTCTGCTGTTAAAAAGGCATTGCCCGCTTCATCAATAAGGGAATAATCTAAATAGTATGCCCTAAACTCTTTTTCTTTTTTCTTTTTACTTTTTGCTTTTGCTTCTCCATAAATATCATTATAAACATCTGCAGGAAATGGAGTAACTTTAGGAGATATGTTAGTGATATCATCCTCACTAAACGTATAAGAAATCCCTCCTTTCATTTGACCTGAACTGTTTTCTGAATAAAATCCGAGCATTCTTAGGTTTTCGCCATACTGGGCAATACGTACTTGTTGTACAAATTTATCGCCTAGATCAATCACTTTTTTCGTGTTGTTTGCGGCACTTATTTTATGAATCTCATATGTATAGTTTGCCTTACCGTCTTTTTTATCTCGAGTTCCATTCTTATACACTTTACCAGCAAGTATTACCTTAAGATCATTAGTAATAACAAAATCATCAATTGCATAAAATTGATCTTCACTATTAAAATATACTTTTTTAAAAACTTCATTCAAATCTGTATCATACACATAAACGGCTGACGTACTTTTTTTCCTGGAAAACACATTATTAGTAACCACAAAATAATTTCCATCTGGAGATACACTAAACCGTTGTTCTTGTCCGCTTCCTCTGGATACACCAAATCCACCTATAAAAAAGCTTCGTTTTTCTTCATCAACTACTTCAAAGAGTTTTTTCTTACTAACTTGTTGTGTCGCTGGATTAAAAGTATGGCAATACACTACTTTCATTTTTTTGAGTCGATCAACAGTAAAAAACCGAACCAATCCATTACTGGTCACACTTCCTATATATCCTTCCTTTTTTTGTCTTTCGGTATCAACATTGGATTTTAAATCATAGGAAGCTGTAAAAGAGCTTATAACAAAGTTTTTCTTAATCGATCTGATAACAATATTTTCTCCATTTTCCATTTGGTGTACATCTAAGAGTACACTACCTTTTTTAGTATCTTTAAACGGATTGGTTTCTTTAATATTGAAATAACTACTTTGGCATATACATAACTGTGCACAAAAGAGTAATAGCAGTACTATTATTTTTTTCATAATCATCGGTTTAGTACATCTAAAATATATTTTTTCTATTTACTAAGGAGTCTTATAAATGTTAAATACTAATTGACCAATAATGGATCTTAAATTATCAAATAAAAAAGCGCTTGTCTGTGGAAGTACTGCTGGTATTGGAAAAGCAACCGCAATAGGCCTGGCTCAGGAAGGAGCGCATATTACCTTAACCGCTCGTAACGAAGACAAGCTTAAAGCAGTGTTAACTGAACTCCCAAATAATGGATCACAACAGCACGATTATATCATTGCAGATTTTTCAAATCCTCAACAGGTCGCTGAGGCTGTTAAAGCCACAAAGAATCATTATCATATTTTAATCAATAATACAGGAGGACCTCCAGGTGGGCCTATCGTAAATGCGGAAATAGACGCTTTCGCGAAAGCGTTTACACAACATCTTCAAACAAATCATGTACTAACACAAGCTACTATTCCCGGAATGAAAGAAGTGG
>CAZXYA010000786.1:0-3782 GCA_964644655.1 uncultured Saprospiraceae bacterium
TCTAATAAATCATATATCGTCGACCATTAATAATAAAGTGTACGGTAGAGAATTTCAGGTAAGTAAAGTAACTTTTTATTTGTTTTGCTTTATTTTGTTTTGTTTTTCTCTTGTGAAAAAGACCAGATTCCTATAGACTCGAATGCGGACACAATAAATCAATCGCAACAAAGAAGTTATGAGTCAGACATGTTGACAAATGGCATTGAAGTTGAGAATGGAATGCTTTCTTTTGCAAATTACGCTCATTTTCGAACTGTTCTAGAAGGTCTTATAGATGCCCAAGAACAACATTTAACAAATTTTGAAAACAGTTATCCTGACCTATCCAATGAAGAATTAGATACTAAGGAAGAAGAAATTGATTTCGTATACTTTAAACCATTAATAAAATTTGAAAAAGCACTAGATTTTAACTCAAGACGTTCAAAGATTGAAGATGACATTATAGTTTGGTTAGATAATGAAATTCTTGACTTCGAAACATACCCAGGTGCGGAAGATGGTCACTCGCCAGAATTTAGAACTTTGATGAATAATCAAGGTAAAGTTCTAATTGGAGGAGAAGAAGAAAATTTATTGCTACAAAGACGTCCAAACGATTGTTGGCATTTTAATAAAAAAGTAGATGATGAAGAATATGATATGGAGAAAGAACTGATGTACGAAGTATTATTAGAGCAGGATAGTTGGCCATGGTTGCATAAGTTACATGCTGAAGTCACTCATTTCAGAAGAAAAAATAATGGAAAATGGAAGAGATCTCGTGCAAATCTTTCAATAAATGTAACTGAAAATGTATATGATGAAGAGTGCAGAGCTGCACCAGAATCGGTTCCTTTTAAATCCAAACGAAAAAGAAGAAAATCTCTAGATGTCAGAACTCACATTTGGGGCCCAAGCTCTTGGTTAACAGGAAAGGATAATGAAGTAACTAGTAATTTTAGTGTAAATGGAAATTCGCGTTTTATTGTTTTAAACTAAGGTAAAGTTATCCAAAAGGAGTTTTTAGCTCTTTTTGGATATTTTACATTTTTTTAATAAAGGAATTATTTTGCATTTTGACCACATTCCAAGGAGTTTGCACAAAACTTAAAAAGTTATGAAACAGTTTATTTTAATCTTATTAATTGGCTTTTCCTATTTTACTAATTATGCGCAATTCACTGCGGTCGCTATAAGATCAAATAGTTTTTTGCACTTTAAGGCCAAGACTGAATCAATTCAAACTACTGAACTATTCGGCAGTAGTTTAGAAGTAAACAATACTATTTCGCATGAAATCTTTTTAAGCACAAGCTATAGGATAGGAAAATCAGTAAGTATTAGGGCTGGAATAGGTATTGGGTATTTTAATATTGCATATAACAGTTCAACTACGAGAGATTTTCTAGATTCTGAATTTAGTGATCTTGAAAGTATAAGAATATCGTCAGAAGCCTCAAGCTATTATGGTGTCTATATTGGAGTCGAAAAAAGCCTATATAAATCTGAAATTAAGATAATAAATCTAAACCTAGGTATTAGACCTTTTTTTACGGAGCCCGTGGTTGGGGAGTTTGGCAGGTTTGTAAATTCATCTAATAATAATAAGGAGTTTATTGTTTTCGCAAGGGAAAATATTAACAGTCAGAACAATTTAGATTTTAACATAGATGTAAACCTAAATTACAGTAAAAAGATAAAAAACTCACCCGTATGGTGGGATATTGGTATTTACGGGAGCTTAGGATTAACCAATTTATGGGATGGGATTGCTGAATTACAGGGTGATTCTGGAAAACTCATATTAAAACATTCTGATAAACTAACCTTTGTTGGACTCCAATTAGGGTTTTCTTTTTTCATATATTAAATTTAACTTACACTATACTAATACAGGTCTGTTATGATAGTACCTAAAAAAGCCATTGTAATTATTCTTTTATTCCTTCTTACATTGAAGGTATACAGTCAAGAAAATGCCATTGCTTTTTCTATTAATAATTTTTTGCATCAAAAATCAGATTTTCTAATTTTAGATGACGTAGACACAAAAGGAGGTTTTCTAAGACCTCTCACCACTTTTGGCCAACATTATATATTGACAAAATCAAATAAAATTTTCAAAAATTTTAATATATCTTATGGCTTGGGTATTGGATACACGCGAATAGGGTTTGAATCTCTTAGGTCGGAGGATTTTTTATCCCTAGGTAGAGATAGGGAATTTCCAAACAAAAAGGTCATAAATATTAACACATCTATTGTTGCACCAGTTGCTATTGGATACACATATCGAATTAATGCAAAGTCATCTTTAAATTTTTCTATTGGTTCAAAAGTTATTTATACATTAAGAACATTGATAAGATTTTCTTCAAGAATTACTAATGATCTTGGAACTAAAACTATTTTTAACGCGGTTGCATTCATCAATGAAGATAGCCTTCCAGATTTTGCTTTATCTTCAGAAATATCATATCAAAGGCGCATTTCAAATTCAGCCTTTTCATACAAATTAGGGCTAAACATAAATTACGCCTTAACTATACTTTATACTGGAGAGGCCACTTTATTTGGTGATGGTGTAAATCAAAATATAAGTTTTGAGAATAAATTATCGCACCTTGGGTTAAGTGTTGGAGTCATCTATGTGAAACAAAATTAATTTTACTCAATTGAAGTTTGTTTATGACAAGATTAAGTATCAGAAAAGTCCTAAGGGCACCTCTAAAAACCTCCGAAAATTCCATTAACTTGAGGTATGCAAATATACATCTTCTATAAAACCAACATTTAGAATGGTACGATGACAAACTCTACCTGTAGTATCCTTATAGCTCTCCACTAAACGGTAGTAGCTATCATATTCTTTAGTCTTCGGATTTGTGCGACCACTGAACTTGAAATACATCATGTAAAGCTAATAAACTAACACCCTAAATCCCCCCCACTGTGTACTACAAACTACTTGCAAAATCCTAAAAGGTAATGGATATAGGCCTTTTGAATTTCAAAGCGTTCTAATAAAATTGTAATTGGTCGTAATTAGGTGTTTTTCTATTATTTTTTGATGCCTATCTTTGCAATTTGCGCAATATGGGTTAATATTTTTGATTACATCTTGAATGGGGTTAATAGAGGTGCCCCTAAGTTAAAACAATCGAGTAGGGTAAAGTTAGAGAAATTCTCTCTAACCCTATCCCTCTCACAGAACCGTGCGTACGGGCCTCGTATGCGGTTCCTGTTAAATCTTATTCATAATATTGATGCAAAGTGTTGGTCTGAACCTTCTCCATGTTGTATAAATGCAGCTTGGTAAACAACCCATTTGGTAGTGCCATATGGACTAACTTACAGCTTGCGCTCCTCCATCTTCTCATCGATATTTTCTCAAAGCTACCTTTGCAACCCATGCGACGAAGTTGCTTATGCAAGTCTTTCCAACTTTTCCACTCCCGCAGTTGCTTCATCCGTAGACGGTGAGGTATCCAACTCATTAATTCTCTGTACAAGCTCTTTACTAGCCCTATCCGAAAGTAGTTCGCAAATCCTCTCATTACTTGTGACAGTTGTACGATTTGATGCTCTATATTCTTTACCGAATTGCGTGGACTCAGATCTCGGATTTTTGCCTTAAACTTCCTCACACTCCTTGGGTAGATGTGTACTCCTCGATTTGTTATTATGAAGTCTAGATATGCTATTCCTTCCCAGATATTTGTTAGATGTGTCTTCTTCCCAAAATTCCTCGCCTTTTCTCATTGACGATTGTCTTCACTTTTACCTCTTAGCTTCTT
>CAZXYA010000787.1:0-3774 GCA_964644655.1 uncultured Saprospiraceae bacterium
CGTTAATAGCTTTTTCATATTGAGTGATTTTGATTTAAAGTACCGACGAATTCATATAAAAAATAGCAAAACAATTTAGCAGGATTGACTTGCTAAACTAGTAGGATAGGTTGTACGGATTGAGCGGATTTTTACGGATTTCTAAATACGACGTTAAAAAAATCCGTTTTTAATCCGCCTAATCCGTACAACCTATATCTTCTTATTTGTTAAGCATTAGAATAAAATCATTAAAAGAAATTTATCTGTACAGGTCGAATGAATTCGTCGGTACTAAGGACAATAGTATTTGTCAGGCAAAGGTAGGAAAAGAAATGAGTTTTTGGGTAATGGGATTTTGAGGATTTTCTGATTTTAAGGAAAAGATACGAAAATCATGCAATGGTTCAAGTCCTTACTAAAATCAGTAACTATTCGTCTCCCAATCAAATATTAGATTCAGGTCTTTTAAGGTTTTAAAGAGAAATTTCTATGCTTATATTCTGGTAAATAGAAAATAGTCATATTTCTTAAAGGATAATATTATCCAAAGTCCATTTTTTACCATTAAATAGTAAGGTTATACTACTTTTATAAATTCAAATGTTAACTTTACATTTGCTAGATATTAAGTATGGATTTAAAAGAGAAAACCCTCAAATTATCCTTTCGAATATTCCTTTGCAAAACAAAATTTCAAAAACGTTTCTAATCTATGCTAACTCAGCTTTGTAAAATCCACGGTCTAATTGAATTCAATGATTTAGAAGAAGAAATAATTAGGCATTCTGCATTCAACAGATTAGCAGATGTAAAACAACTAGGTTATGCATATAAAGGTGCATATAAAGGTGCTACTCATACTAGATTGTCGCACGCACTAGGCACTTGCTTCATTGCGAGAAAAATATTTGATACAACTATTGAGAAAAATTTTAAGTTGTTAAAAAAATTTTCGGATAACCCTTTGTTTCCCACTAAAGATGAACTTCAAAGAATAAAAAAAGACAGAAATATACTTAGTGCTGCTACATTACTTCATGATATAAACCATACTCCTTTCGCACATTGCATTGAGAGTCATTTAGAATATATTCCCAACATAATTAACTCCGCAGAAAATTTTGAAAAGAATATAGAAAAATTTAATTCCTGTCATTCATTTAACAAAGATTTAAGGGAAAAAGTAAAAGATGTTCTAATCACTGAAAGGCACAATAATTTCGAATTTGCAAATCTTTTTCAAAATATTATTAGAGGAGAATTAGGTGCTAGTACAATTGATTTTATTGTTCGAGATCATTTAGAATCTGGATTTGAAAAAATAGGACTTTTTCGTTTATATGAAAGTTTCATCTTTATTAAGAGAGGTAATAAAATAGAATTAGGATTAGATTTAATGACCTCTTCTAATCCGTTAACAATGGTTTATCATTTATTATTTAATAGGTACAAATTATCTCAGATAGTATACTTTCATAAAACTTGTGCTTCCGCTGAAGCTATGATTGGAAAAGCCTTAAGAAAATTAATAGCCATTGAAAAAGCCTCTAATAGAGGCTATGATAATTTTAAAGCATTGATAGCAAAACATGATACAGACGAGAAATTCATGTATCTATTTAGAAATAATGACGACAAGGAAATATCAGACATAGGCAAAAAGTTACTTAAAAGGCAAATTTTTGATGATGCTTTTATCGTTGAATGGAGTTCAAATAAAAATGTTCAAAATCACCTATGTGCATCATATAGAACGGAAGATAAAATTGAAGATTGTACCTTACTGGAGGAAGCAATAGCAAAAGAGGTAAACCTACCTAAAGAAAGTATTGCTATATATTGTTATAACCATTCAATGTATGGCTTTGACATAGATAAATTACTAATTGTAGATAAATCATTACAAGCAACAGAATTTGATAAATTCACCTCGTCTGCAATAGAACGCTACGCAATAAATGAAATAAAAAAATTACACCAAAAATTATGGAAGTTTTACGTTTTTTGTGATAAGGATAAGTATGAAAAAAATGCAGCAGTTAAAGAAAATATTAAAGAATTGTGTCAAAGAATTTTCAAAAGTAGTAGAACTTTAACATCATTTGTGAATAATTATAAAACAGAGAAATTTAAAACTAGTGCTAAAGATAATATAAAAACGGAGATTGGAAAAGACCCTTTAATTTCAAAAAAGATATTTATTTCTTACTCCCAAAAAAATAGTAAGGGTATGGCAGAAGAACTTTATAATAAATTAAACGATTGGGGATATAGTCCCTATAATTATAGATATAAAACTAACCCAGGGAGAAATTGGGATGATGATGTTATAGAAAACCTCCAATCAAGTAACCTTTTCATTATTCTATGGTCAAAAGAAGCCAGTAAATCTGAACACGTAAAGGATGAAATAAATGCGGCTAAACGTTTAGATATACCTAAATTTATCTTAACTTTAGATGATACAGAATTACCAACATTAAGCAGAATAAATTCATATGATTATTTTAAAAATAATCAAAAGGATTGGGATAATTTAAAAAAATTAATAGAAAGTGCAATAGCTAATGCAATTTGAATTTAATTTTCCATATGATTTAAACTACACTTATAGTAAAAAAAAGTGTAAGGTTTTGAAACGAGATTTATCTGAGTTTCTGAAATATTATAATGATTATTTTGGTTATGACCTAAATAAGGTTAATGATTACGAGCACTTTTCTATTTCTGCTTTAAAAACTGCTTATCAGTGTCCCCTATTATTTAAGGCATTTACTGTTAATGACAATTTTAAAACTAATTTCCTTCACATTCCCCAAATCTTCAGTATAGGTTCATTGTTTGATAAGTTTTGCAGAAAATTTATTAAAATCCCTGTTTCAGAGAGGATAAAAACTCATAAAACCTTGAGGCAAGAGTTTGAAAGAGAGCTTTCAAAAAAAGTAGATTTAGAAAAAGAATTCCCTATAAAAACTGAATTAAAAGATGATGAAAATGCAACTTACTTAGAGGCTTTTGACAATTTTTGTGAAACTTTTAAACATTCTAAATTTGTAGAATCTCAAGGAAAATTTAGAGAAGATAAAAAGTTGAATTTTAAGGTAGTAGATATTAATTTTTCTGGAAAAATAGACTTATTAGTTCAAAATAGTAGAGGAGAAGGAAATGTTCTTATTGATTTAAAATTGAAAAAATTTGGAGCTTCTATTAAAGAATTTAAAATTGAAGAATTTGTTCAAGTATTATTCTATGCTAGAGCGTTAAAAGAATTAGGAGTTAAATTAGATGCCTTGGGCTATTATTACGGTGTAGATAATACTTTAATTTATATTGATGTAAGGGATTTTTCACTATCCGAATTCCAAGATGTAACTAATGGCCTTATATTGAATTTAAAACATGCAAAAGACTTCTATCCAGTAAAGTGTGAATTATGTTTGATTTGTCCTTTAAAAAGTAATTGTAAAATTGGTAAGAAATTAAATTCCAGCTCTTTCAAAACACCATTATACTAAAATTGAAAAATGTCTTCATTTATTAGCACCTACCTAATGGTTTAAGTTCCTAACCATAGGACGCCATGCTATGAGCCTTATAATATCGGGATAATCCAGCGATGATTTCACACAAAGAGGTCTTCCAATTTTATTACCTTTTCTATAAAGCCTAGACTATGCTGATTTTCTTTCAGTCCAAAAGTAGTAATTAAGGAGAGCATTAGATATTTATTAGTTTTGGTTGTTTCTTGAAAAACACGCAATTTATTTCTAAGTGTTTTAGCATAGGCCTCCG
>CAZXYA010000788.1:0-3769 GCA_964644655.1 uncultured Saprospiraceae bacterium
TCGGTTCATGGTTTGTGCTTAATTAAATAGGTATTTAATCTCGCATGAGCTGAACTACAAATTATGAAAATTTATCTATGTAGGCTTGGAAATAATTGTTTTTGTCAGCTTCTGGCTTAAATTAGCTGTTGTCAAAGGTCGCTTGGATTATTGTGCTTTTTTATTTCCCAACGGATGCAGGAAGCCCAACGGATATTTAGATGGTCAGATAAAAAATCCGTTGCTAAATAAATCCGTTGCTTATATTTCGAACAACGAATTGATTTAACAACGGATTAAAAAATTATTTTTTAGTAATTCGTGTTATTAATACTAAGTGCTTACTCCAAATAAATCTTCATATCGGGAATAACAATTTCTCCTGCCTCCATTTTATTAAGCTTTCGCAATAACTCGATGGGTAGGTTATATTTATTAGCAATGGTAGCCATTGTTTCATTATCTTGAACAGTATGCACTTTTCTACCATTCCTATAGCTGGTATTGTTATTACCTCTTTTTGATTGATTCAATACACTTTCTGTTTCATAATCATAAGGGACAGGAACAGACACATATTCCGTTGAGTGTTGGATATTGGTATTCGTATTTCCTGCATTTTGACCCCTAGTAGGAGGTGAAGTATTCGTAACAGCCGTTTCATTTCCACTAGCAATAGTTCCGGTATTATTACCGTCTTTGGTTGTCAACCCTGTTGGAGTAGTTGGTCCAACACCATTGGCAGGGCATAAACAATTACCTGTTCTAAGTACTTGCCCAATTCTAATAATATTAGCGTCCCCTAAGCCATTAATATCTCTAAATCGCTCCAATGTAAAACCGTACATTTTGGCTAAACTAACTAAGGTTTCTCCTTTTTGTACGACATGGTATTCAATGCCACTATTCCACATTTTATCTGTTGCGCCTATTGTTGCAGCCCCATTTCCTATATTGGTATTATTTAATACCTGTCCGTTTGTTCCACCTTTTGCAACGGTGTTGTTGGTGGGTACTTGTGTATTGGTCGGTGCGTTTGTATAGCCCGTACTAATTTCTGAATTAGGAATGGTATAGGTTTCGTCTCTAGGATTTCCATTAGGAGTATTAGCCGCTGCAATTACTGCTGCTGGTGTCTTGGTATAAAGACTCATGCAAGGCGTAATCTTAGCATTGTCGTCCAATTTATTCCATGTTTGTACTTGTTCGACCGTTAGGCCATTTTTAGTGGCAATACTATATAAAGTTTCTCCTTTTTGCACGATATGTACCCCATCATACCTTAATTTATTACAACCATCGGTTGTATTAATGGCGGCAGTTGTTGTACCAAATTCAGTCGGTGTATTGCCTGATTTTGGAAATAAAATTTCTGATTGTTTGGCAGCATTGGCATAAACAGCATCTGGTTTTATTTCAGTATTTGGCGTAGTATTTACATTGCTGCTTGGATTTGCTGGACTATTATTAGCGGTAGTTGTATTAGCTGGTGCTGTATTTCTAAATATTACTTCTGCATTTCCATTCCCTTTAGCAATAAAAATTTCGTTATTATTCCCTTTTGATAATGGACTATCTGCGGTGCCAGTATTAGCAGCAATTTTTGCTGGTGGCAAAACATATAGACTAGCACAGGGCTTGATTAAATCCTCATTGCCCATTTGATTCCAATCTCTTAATTGATTAACGGTCACATTATATTGTCTAGAAATACTATACAAAGTTTGACTGTTTTGTACGATATGTACGCCTGGATAAGATAATTCTTTACAGTTAGCACCTTTTGGACGGAACGCTTCTAATGGTTTTTGTGGCTGGTCGTACTCATAAATTAGTTCACTTCCCGCAGGTCGATATTCTGATGCAGGTGCTTGTAAATCTGCTGGAAAGACGACTTCAAAACTAGTAGGTTCTTCTTGCTCAGGCGTTGTTTCCTTCACAATAGGTTTATTTCTTGTCGAAGGTTGAAATCTTGGGGTAGCTTCTTCTGCAGGTGCAGGTTGCTGCGTTTCCACCAATGTCACTCCTCCGTTACATTTGCGGTCAATATATTCTGCTAGAGGCAGATTATTTACTTTGACTAATCGAAGAATATTGCCTTCTGCTTCTGCTTGATTGACCCCCGTTTTCTCTTCTAGGATACCTAAACCTGGCAAAAAAGTTAAATCGGTATAAGGCTTGCACGTTTCTTCGGGTATTCTTTTTAGCATATAAGCATCTGAACAGCTATGCTTTTGAGAACCAATAAAATAAACTTTAGTAGGAGAGCCTCTTCTCGCCAAATTATTTTCCATCACACCAATATCATCGGCAGCATAGGACATATCAAATTGATTGCCTCGCAACGCAAATGTTTTAGGGCTATCCTTCATATAAGTCGCTAAATGTACAGGGGAAACGATATAATATTTTCCTACTTTTCGTACAATAAAGACTTTATCTTTACCTGAATTTATGGAGTTAGCCAATAGTTCATCTACTTTCAATTTGCCGCAAGTCTTCGTTCCTCTTGGCAGCCGCTTCACTTGTTTGATGCTTTCTACGCCAATTTCCATCACTATTCGTTCTGCATCATTGGCTTTTAAGCTATAGGAAATTAAGCCATTACCTGCTGTATTTCCATTGTGCCGATATTCTAATCGGTCCATACAAGCAACATCATATCTAACGTAAATCGTTTTTGAAAAAAGGGAAATAGTGCCGAAAATGACTAAAAGGGTGGTTAGGGTTTTAGTAATTAATAACCTATGCATTTTACTTGTTCTTTTCACTTTTTGCAGCGTTAAAAATTTTGACCATAGCCCTACTATGCTAAAAATTTTTGCCTTGCTAAAAGTAAAAATATCTGCGTAAAATTTACATAGTTTACTTATTTCTAAACCCCTTAAACTACTTTTAAAATTCATCGATTTGATTTTTGTGTAACAACGAATTTGAGAACTATAAGTTATTAGTGATGAGTTATGAATTTTGGTAGAACCAAAAGATTTACTATATCACTACATACTTAGACGCAAGTTTCATTGAAAAGTCTCTCATAATTATAGCGACAAGGTACGACATTTTAGTGTTTGAACCAATGATTTTTTTGATGGATTGGGTAAAAAAAGACGGATGAATGGTAGATTTTATAACACGGATTATTTTATAACACGGATTGTAGGCATCTCAGATAGGGGCATCTCGGATGTTTTTTATCTTGAATGCTGTTTACTGTTGAAATTTTCTTTCAAAAAATCGCCAAAAATGGTATAATAAAATCTAGTCAAAAAAGATAGATTTTACCAGCAATCTTTTTTTATCCGTGGTAAAATTTCTAATCTAATTACTACTTTTGGTTTAACCGAAAATGAACATAGCGGTGATTTGATAGACCAAATTTTGACCTTGGATGATTTGTTTGTGGAGGTTTAGCTATAATAGAGCGTCAGATTAAAAATTGATAAAAATCCGTTGCTGAAAAAAATTAGCAACGGATTTAACGAGCTAGACGATGTTTTAAATATCGTCTTAATCTCCGTTTTTTAGCTGACAATCTAAAAAAATAGAGCCGGGTGATTTGCATGGATGAATATATGTGGTAATGTCTAATTCTTTTGTTTTTCTTTAATGGCTCGTTTAGTTGTAATTTGATAAACTTCGTCTTCACCGTATAGGGATTGTGCCTTTAATCCCTTTAAGACATTCATTGATTCGACGGTGTCAAAAGGTAATGTCTTTAATAAATCATCTTTGTACCAATGGTTCGTGAAGATTTTAAGAGAAAAATCTGATTTTTGGCTGGCGTGAG
>CAZXYA010000789.1:0-3764 GCA_964644655.1 uncultured Saprospiraceae bacterium
ACTCGATGTCCAATGAAATCAAGATATACTGCATGGTTTCATTTTTATGAGAAAATCCTTATTTATCCTACTAAATGTTTCCTATTCTGGACCATTATATTAGTTCAACGACAAACGGCTAAAGCAACTGATAATCTGATTACCTTATTTATAAAACAAGTCAAACGACTTCATAACAAAGCGGTACTTGCTTTAGAACAGTTCAAATTAAATCAAGCAGAAAACGCTACAGATTTAGTAGAGCGATTGTTAAAAGTTACTAAGGCTTTTAAAACAGAAGGTTCTCCCGTTCAACATTTTGCTGCCATTGAAAAAACAATGCCTGATGAACCTCAAACTATAATTGACAAATGCCTCGACCATTTCTTCTACGAAAAATTTTAGAATAAACACTAATGAGTTAGATAAGTTTTAGCTTTAATATAGCTACTAGGATATTTCCCAAATCTTTCCTTAAATTTTTGAGAAAAATATTTTATGTCCTTAAATCCTACGGAAAAACCCACTGCTTTTACGGTATCATAAACACCTGTTTCTAGCAATCGGCGTGCCTCCCAATACCTTATTTCTTGAATATATCTTTTTGCCGTTTGCCCTGTAATGGCTTTTATTTTCCGATTTAAAGTAGTGCTATCCATATTACAAAGTGTAGAAATATCTTTGATATTCAAATCAAAATTCTTAATTAAAGGAAATATAATTTCTTCCATTTTAAGTAACCATGCTTGGTCAGAATGAGATAGTTTGAGGTTATCCTCATTTCGTTCATCTAGTAAATAAGGAGAGAATATGGATTTTTGATTTTCTTTAAAAACTATCAATTGATGGATACGTTTTTTTAATAACTCTTCCGTAACAGATTTTACCAAATAATCATCTATCCCTACTCGCAAAGCTTTTATTTTATCAGAAACTAGACTTCTTGCAGTTAGCATCATAAGTGGTATATGCTTATGGGCATCTGATAATTTCAACTGTTCTACAAAGGTAATACCATTTATTCCTTGCATCATCCAATCTGTAATAATTAAATGAGGAATCTGGTCTTTTAGATAAATTAAGGCATGATTCCCATCATGTACAAATACTAAATTATAATCGTCCTTTAAAATCGTTTCTAAATATTTGCACCAATCAATATTATCTTCTACAATTAGTAATGTCGGGCGTTCGGGTATCTTTGGTTTATTGGTAGCGACTAACTCCGTATCAGGTAGTATTTGGCGGTTATTCTTAGGTGAAATTTGGAAATTGTTTTTTGGAAAATTGACCGTAAAAACACTGCCGACTCCTACTTGGCTTTTAACTAAAATTGTTCCAGACAAAGATTCAATATATTCCTTACAAATGGATAGACCTATGCCAAAACTATTTCCAGGTTCAGCATCATTAGATTGATAGTTTCCTTTAAAAAGATGCGGCAAAGCTGTTTCTGAGATACCCTTTCCGTTGTCTCTTACTTCAATTTGGTGATACTTTTCGTCAACTTCCAAATAGGTCAAATGAATAACTCCACCTTCCTTGGTATATTTTATGGCATTAGACAACAAATTATTTAGAATAGTTTCAATTTTAAGCACATTAGAATAAAGCATTGGTGCCATATCAAAATTCTCAACATTTATCTGTATATTTTTTTTATTAGCTAAAAATTGATAATTCGGTAAAATATAATCTATCAATTGTTGTAGAGAAAACAAAATATGATCTAATGGAATTGGATGAGTTTGCTTATCAGAAGCGCTAATTTCTAGCATTTGATAAATAGAAGACAATAGATGATTACCATTTTTCAAAATAATTTCTAAGGACTCTTTATCTTTAACACTGACTGTCTCTGATTTTAATAATTGCTCACTATATCCATTAATAATGGATAGAGGTGTTTGTAATTCATGGGCTATATTAGTGAAAACTTCAGTTTTCTGTCCATCAATTTGGCTCAATTTTTTTATTTTCTTTTCATTTGTTTTTTTCTTCTTCTTAAGCTGCTTATTTATGCGCTTATTTTTAGCTCGAATCTTATAATAATCCTTTAGTAATAAACCAAAGAATAGTGCAAGCAGTATAATAATTCCATTTGTAGAATTACTTGATAACTGTTGATAAGATTTGTCTTTCTTTAAGTAAGTCAATGCTAAATTAGCACATTCTTCTGCTTTTGGAAAATTATGATTTTCATTATAAAAGTGACCCATTTTTTTGGCTATTCTATAAGAAAGCGAATCATTCTCTATTTTTTGAGCAGCAACTAAACATTTTTCATGTAGCTGAATGAGGGCCTCTATTGTAGTTGTTTCTTCTAAGACACCTATTTTGGTTTGAGCCTCAATAATTGCCGTTTTATTTTCTAAATTTATCTTATTCAGATAGTTAAATAACACATCATCTGAAGATTGTGCATAGGCTATGTTTCCTATTAATATGAAGTATATTAGATGGGTTAGTATTTTTCTCATAGTAGTTCGTTTTCTCTTATTTGTTTTAAGGTTTTCATTTGGATGTTGTAGCTTTTTAACGAAAAAATATTAAAGTGCTGAGTGAAAATAAATTCCCATTTTTGGTAATTAAATTTGAAACTAGAAAAGGAGAAACACAGACATAGCACAGCTATAGGAGTTTTAATCCAATACTATTTCAAAGATAACAGCCTTCAAATACAGAAATTATTCTTTCACCGTAAATTATCACTAGCAAAGAGTGCTAGAGTCATGGTTTAAAAGGGAAATTACTAAGGAGGGGGAATCAAAATACGTAAATAGTATTGCTTGATATTACAATACAAGATTTGCCATCAATATTTAAATGATATGGATGATGAATTTTGTATTGTAAATTATTAAGTCAATAATATTTTACTTAGAATTGTTTAAAATTGTTGAGCTGAAATGAGGAAAGAAATTAAAAATCAAACATACTCGATTCCTTTTTTAAATTTAAGTATTTTCATTTATTTTCATTTTAAATGTCATCATAAAGACGTCTCTTGTCTAGATTGTTATATAACTACCTATGAAATTACTCCAAATAGAATAATCAATAAGCGGGACTTTAACAATTTGGAACACTTAGTACAGGTAGCATTCATTTGGTAGCATCAAGGATATCATAATTAGAAGTCAGAGGTCAGACCGTTTATTTCATAAACTGTCAGAAGTCAGATAATTTTAGCTCGACTTTAGCCATTTGTTAGGGGGGACTAGACCCCCTTTAAAAGAAAATTAAGTATTGACTATCAGTTGCTTATGACGAATACTAAATTTTCAACAAAACATTGATTACTTTATTCACACTCGTTGAAAAACATCGAGTGTGAATAAAGTAATTAACTTATAATCAAATCCTTAGCTTTATTAGAGCAAAAGTATTTTCAAATGGCTAAAGTCGAGATAAGAAATGGGACAAAAATAACTTTACATTCTTCTTGAGTCGGAATAATAGGCTAAGTCTCTTAAAGTGAACCGTTTTGTTAGCCTATTATTCCGACAGAATGTAACCTTATTTTTCTTGCGTCCCTAAAAGCTTGTGGAGTAACTGTTTCTAGCCCAAAGGATAAATTCCTAACAAACTCCAAAGTGTTAACAAGGCGATTGTTTCCCATAATCGCCTTGTTACTAAAAGAAAATTTGTCAACACACCGACGGGGTTAACCTACTTAAATGCCTATCTTTGCATTCTTATAAATTCTAAGCAGTAATTTTATAACCAAGTATCCATTCATGTCAGATAAAAAAGACTTTGGTTTTGAGACTAAGATGCTCCAT
>CAZXYA010000790.1:0-3763 GCA_964644655.1 uncultured Saprospiraceae bacterium
GTGCGATGGATTTGGATAATAAGCAGTCGGCGTTGTATCGGAAGTTTACAGAGAAATATGAAAAGTAGTAAGGGCGCAATGCTTTGCGCCTACTGACGTATGAGACGCATAGCAATGCGTCTTTAGATATATACATACATATATACATGTTTTTTGGGAGTATCCCCACATACCAATCGCCCTGCAGCAAATTTGCTGCAGGGCGATTGGTATGTGGGGCCGGGCTCTGCGCCACTCCATGTTCATTTCGGTCCAGGCTGCCCGCTTGGCTAGGCGAGGACTTCCCGCAAAAAAGCGGGAATAGCTCCTATCCCTTACTCGGGGGAGATTATTGAATTTTAATGCTTTGTTTGTAATGGTAAGATCTGTCTAGTTGTTTAATATTTTAATATCGAGTAGTAGTCCGCAATGATCTGATGACTTGACTTTGAATCGGTTTTTATTAAAAATTTCGAAATTTCCGTTTGTGAAACAGTAATCAATTCTAAGGAATTTAGGACTCCAATTGAAGAAACCAAATGTGCCCTTAAACCAAGAAGTCGACTTAAATACATCTTTATACCCATTATTAATAACTTCTTTATATCCATTGCTAAACGGAAGGGCATTGAAGTCACCTATTATTATTTTGTTGGAATTTTGACTAAAATTATTATTAAAGTATTTAACAACGTGGTTTAAATATTTATTCGTATCATATTTGCACGATGGAACTGGAGGTGGAGCATGAACAAGTCCAATTCTTACATCATTATTCTCTAGTAGAATTTTTTTATAGTTACAAGCGTATGAATTTTGATCTTCAATTTCTTTGGCGTTTAAACTAAGTTTACCATTTTTCAGGACTAAAAATCCATAAGTAGTTTTATCCACTTTTTCATATATAGTATTCATTTGATGAAAAATGGCATTATTGTCATCTAAGTTATTTCCATTCCATTCAGCAAACAGCCATAGGTCGCATTTGAAAGAAAGCAATAAGTCTATATCTTTCGAAGACATCTTTGACTGGTTAAGATTTAGGTAACCAATTCTTAATGCATCAGTTTTGCATTCACTTATTTGAAGGTTAGGGATATAGGATTGAAATAGTGAAATGCCAATGAGGGAAAATATAATAATGATTACAACGGTAGGAATCTTCAAATAAATATATTGTTATAAAAAATCAGAATAAGAATCTATTAATGTACTTATTAAAAGTAAGAACAAGAAAAATTGTAACTTATTTTTAAAAATGAATTTTTAGAACAATCATTTGAATAGATTGTAATTGTTTTTCCTGCATCAAACCATTCATATGATTTCGAATAATTAATTGAGCCTTTCCCCAAATTGAGCGTGTTTTCACTTGGGATCTCAACAAGTACTTCACAGTCAGCTTGACCAACAAACTTCAATAAACATTTAGTTGTCAAATACCTATTTGGTTCTATTTTTATTTTTTTTGGTTCTTGAGTTAAAGGGATAGTAACAGTCATGAACTTTTGATTGTTACATCCCAATAAGCTGAACAGAATTAAAATAGCGATTACTCTAAGCATGAACATGATTCAGAAGAAATTAACATATTTGTATCATCAAAGTCTGGGTTATTTCCAGTAGGGTTTGAAAATATTTGCATTTCACCATTTGATAATTGGGTGCATATTATACCAATTAGTTCTTTCATTGCATTTCCAACAACAATAGAATTAGTGCTATTTAGAGCATTAGAGATTGCAGTATTATTTTCGATAATTGAGTATCCTATCGAGTTGTTGTGCAAATCCATATCTCTTGCTTTTTCAGAATCAGTTTCGCATTCATGAGCATTGCCAAATTCTTCTGCTATATCTACACCACACCAAGCCGCGTTCAATGCATTAAAAAGAGTATGTCTAAAAGCATCACTGCAATTGTTTTGCGAATTTTGACCTATATGTTTTTTAGTAAGGAGGTTAACAGAAATCCAATGCACTCCTAGTCCTAATGCACAGGATGGATGCTCCCATATTAAATCTGCTTCACATTCATTAGCGTTGTTATATGGGCTATCTCTTTCAGTCCAATTTTTTTCAATATATTTCCAAATCAAGTAAGTCAATATTGGGTCAGATAATAATTCGTTTTCTGATATTTCTAATAATATATCTTCTACTGAACCATTGGCACATGTTGATGTTGACAAGCCACTTGGTCCTACTAAGTTTAATTGTTGAGCTGGACTTAAATTTAATTCAAAGTCTTCTATTAACTGGGTTAATGTACCATTGCATGGGGCATCATTTAAGAGCTGAGTTAGTACGCATTCGTTGTATGCGTCACTATCTTCTCCATAGGCATAAGCTATACAACCAGCACATTCTGCTGCGTCTACAATAGTAGTAGCATCAATGCTAGATTCTCCTCCAAGAAATTCATTAAGAAAATTTGTGCTATTCAAGCCAGCTTGAAATTCTGAAGTAAAATCAGTAGGTACATCCTCATCTCCAATAGTAGATGGATCAGGTCCTCCAACAATTGGTATTTCCGTATTTGAAGAACTAGGACAACAATCTCTTTCGTTAGATTTATTTGTGTTTGGACTATTATCCCAAACGGGGATTGCGCAATCAAGACTTATCATATAGCTAGATTTAACTCCACCAAACGTATCACAAATACATTTGTCAGGGTGACATGCTTTTGAACATTGACTGTTTCCAAAACATCTAAGGCAGATTATATCAAATTCGCAGGGTGCTCCTCCTCCTACATCTCCTCCTCCGTTACCACCGCCTGGATTGGGATTTCCACTCGTGTTTGACGAGCCAATGCTTGGAATTATGCAACAAGGTGCTTCACTTGCGCATATGAAATTTGAACTCTTAGTCCTAAAAAGATCTTCTTTCTCATAAACCTCAATTAGTCCAGCAAAGTTATGAAAGTCCGTATCGCCTGAATAGTACTCTAATCCGAACCTAGGGTCCATTTTATAACGAAATATTTTCTCATCAATTAGGTTTCCGTCGAAGTCTATTTTAAGAACTAAATTAAATATGCTTAGTGGGATGCTTTCATTAATTAGAACGGCATAGATGTCAAAATCTAAATCATGCATTTTGTAAACTGTATTACGATTAATTTCTGAAATTGTAAATTCCGAACTTTTAAATCTTTTAGAGTTGTTTTGTATTATTTTATTTAAATTTTCTAGGTTTTCTTCAGTCAACAACCTAGGATCTTCAGGTTTAAGATCCAGCGGTTCTAAATTATCATTTTGATTGTGTCTGACTTTATTATTTTCAGTATTAGAATTTTTATTCTGATACTGGTCTTCCTCTTTAGAACAAGAGTTGAAAGTTTAAATAAATAAAGTGAAAGAGAAAAATAGTAAGAAGTTAAATCGGTTACTAGTTAGAATAGTCATAATGGTTGTAAGTTAGAATAAGATTTATGGGAAGTATTCGGTATCGAAAACAAAGATATGGGCTACTAAATTACAATGCAAGTAATTTATAGCACTTTTTCATGTACCAAAAATCCCTTAAAAATTTATTCTGTAATCATAATGCACATATTATTAGTTGTTTATGAAAACGAAAACTGAGTATTTTATGCAAATTCATTTTTTTATGATTTTTTTTCGTACATCAATTTTTGTTGAACTGATTTTTATTTTAACCCTATTCCTAACGTTTAAACCGTCAAGCCATACAAATCAGCACTTTAACCTGAATGTGGCACAAAATTCGAACTTTACACCTTGGAAATAGATGTAATGTCCCGATAATTAACATAT
>CAZXYA010000791.1:0-3755 GCA_964644655.1 uncultured Saprospiraceae bacterium
CAAAGATATAAACATCTTTACCGTAGGGAAATATGTACTTTAAAGGATGCTTACGGTTTAAAAACAAGAAACCCTATCACTAATGACATGATAAAAAGTAGGGAAAGGTAGAAAATATTCATGGTTTTTGAAAAAATAGATTTCATCCAAGTATTTCTACCAGAAATATATGGTCCAACATTCATCTGGAAGTTAATATATTCATTTTTTTGTTTTGAAACATCTTTGTATAATTCTCTAAATAATCTTTCTTGCCAAAGAAAGTATCCGTCTAAAATCCAGAATAACACAACAGGAATAACAGAAATTATAAGTAAATCAATTTTATCATTTTTATCATCATCAACTGATAATGCAAAAATTCCAGCCACTAATGTTACAGTCCAGCCTTTAATTAAAAAACTGTTATTTCCTAGGCGATTTATTATTCCCTGTATATAGTCTAAATGCTTATGTTTTGCTTCATCAGCCATGTACAATTACAAATTAGATTTTAATTTAAATATTTGTCTCTGAAAAATAAAGGTATGAAAAAAATACTGAGTCTCCGAATAATTAATTATGTTTCCTTACTTATAAGTAAGTCATTAAACAATTTCTATTCTTAAAGTATTCTATAATATAGTAAATTTGCACTTTAGTTAATTAAAAATTCAGCAAAGATTTAGTCTTGAATTAAATAATTCCATTAATACTTTCTAGTTTTGAAAGAACATTCTGATGCTTTATGTTGAAAATAATTTAAATATTGATTTTTATCGAGATTAAATTTAGTTGTTTTAATTTAGGAAATTTTATTAAAAACTTATTACAATGCCAGAAATACCTGATTTAAATATTTATTCTAGAAACCTCTTAAATAGAGTCAAAGGACTTAAAATAAATAATGCAATAGTTGAGAGACCTCAAAAACTTAAGAATATTGATTCACATGAATTTGAGAATTTGCTAATAGGAAATTCATTTTCAGATATTTATCGCTCTGGCAAACATATATACTTTGTATTAACTAGCAAAGATGTCTTTTCGGTGCATTTGATGCTTAAAGGAAAGTTTATCACAAATAGAAGTATCAATTATGAATTATTTCCTCAAGATGATGAGATAAATGAAATTAAGCACAAAACATTATCAATTGAGTTTGACCAAAATGCTTTTTTGGTTATTGCAGACCAATTAAATTGGGCAAATATTACATGGAATCCTAAACCTTCAAAGATTCCTGATGCTTTAGATAGCTCTTTAAATGTGGATTATATAATTGAAAAAATGAAAGAGAATGAAAATAAGAATATTAAAGAATTCTTATTAAATCAAAAAATAATTAGAGGAATAGGCAATGCATATTCAGATGAGATTTTGTATGATAGTAAAATTTCTCCACATTCTAAATGTGGAAAAATTCCTAGAAAAGAAGTTATTAAATTGCATAAAAGTATTGGAAAGATTTTGTTTTGGGCAGAAGAGGAAATATTGAAAATTAATCCTGATATTATTAGTGGTGAATTAAGACAATTCCTACACGTTCATAATAGAAGTAGGAAATTTACTCCTTTAGGAGAGGAAATATTAAAAGAAAAGGTATCATCTAAGAACACTTATTTTACAAAAAGTCAAACACTTTATAATTGAGTATAATTTCTGAAACTCAAAAGAATTTAATAGAAATTCTTAACTTTTTTAAAAAATTAAAATTGTCTGAAATAGTAACTTTTTTTCTCCAAGAAAGAGACTCTTTTCTTGGAGAAAATCTGTCTATCCCAAGTGTCGAGCTAAAAAAAATAGAAGGTTTAATTTTTTTGAATGAAGACTTAAAAAAAGCACCTAACTTAACATCTATTGTTCTAGAATTTATAAATTTTTTAATTAACAATGATTTTCTCTCATCTGAATATGCAAATAGAATAATAAATTATAATTCGTGGGAAGTTTTTTTTGATGATGAAATTAAGATTGCATTAATTTTATATAAATCTGAAAATTATGATAAATTAATTTCTTATTATGAAAAAAATTACAATAATGAAAGAGTTAGAAGAGAATGTTATTCAGTGTATAAATTGAGTCTGACCAGAATTGGTAAATATTTCAGTCGAGGAAATATTATTCGTAATTCTAACAACATACAAGAATTAACTACAGACTTGAGGTTTTTCTGGCAGAATGGGGAACTTTCTAAAGGTGTTCAACTACTTTCCTTGAATAAGAGCATTACTATTGAACCTGTAGAACATTTATTGTTTTTGAATGAAAAAATTAGGGTTTTAAGAGATTCGGGGAAATTTGAAGATTGTATTAAAGTATTAGAAAAATTAACTGTACTTGAAGATAAAATAGTACTGAATAATGAAATTATCAATACAGCAAGAGCCAAACGACTATATAATCAAGGAATCAACTCTTTCTTAATAGGAGATTTTAGTAAAAGTATTTTTTATGTAAATGAGTCTCTTTCTTTAAGAAATGAAAATTATCCAAAGCCATACCTTCTTCTCAGAAATTGCCAATCATATATATATACAAATGATATAGAAAGGTTTAAGACTACTTTAAATTTAGTAGATTCTAATCCAATTGATAAATGGGGTAAATCTCTAAGAATCAATGTTGAGGCTCTATATAAATTATACATCCTCAATGATATTGAATCAGCATTGGAAAATGCTTTTGAAGCTAAAAAGCATGAAGAAGAAACCCTTTCCAAGACAATATATTCAAATATTCTAATACTCCATCTGTATATTCAATTAGCAGAAATAAATAAAATTAAAATTTATAAGAAAAAAATAGAACACTATGAAAACATAGATGCACAAATAGCTAAAGCATTTGGTGAAATCGCTATAAAAATGATAACAGAAAAATCACTTAATTTGTCTTTAGTTCAGGTGGTTATTAATGAATATATTAGTTATAAGTCATTCTTATTTACGGGGTTATATTCTCTAAGAAAATTAGGTGATTTATTAAAAATAAATGTCGTAGGAAATATTGATTTAGAAATCTTCTACACATCTGATTACAGTTCCTCTTTTATTGAATATGTTAACCTTAATAAAATTGATAATAAAATATCAGTATTTATTTCTTATAGTTGGGATAATGATAATCATAAAAAATGGGTTTTTGATTTGAATTATGCTTTGAGAGAAGAAAAAATAGATTCAAATATTGATGCAACGTTAGTAGCAAATGAGACGATTAATTTTAATGAAATGATGATTGAGGGTATAACAGATGACATTTATGATTTTGTACTGGTAATTCTTACAGAAGACTATAAAAGAAGAGTAGAGTCAAAAAAGGGTAGTGCTTATTCAGAATATAAATTAATGCAGCTAGATATATTATCAGGTGATTATTCTAAATACATTCTTATTCTAAGGTCTGGGGATAAAGAAAGTGCTTTTCCAGTAATCTTTAAAGGTGTATCTCATTACAATTTTAAAAACAAAGGAATTAAGTTTTCTAAAGTTGAACATTCGGGTGAATTTGAAGCTTTAGTTAAAAGGTTGAAGGGGTTGCCTAGGTTTAACCTACCAAAAATTTAAATATTTGATTAAAATATGAACAAATTATATGTGTCTAAAGTTAAAGACAATGCCATAATACCTACCAAATCAGAAGAAGATGCAGGGTATGATTTATATTCCAATTTTAATGAAACAGAACTAATTATTAAGCCTAAGGAATTAAAGCTAATGTAGTTACCCCAAAAATTAGGACCACAAGTTAAGACAATAAATCTGCTTAAC
>CAZXYA010000792.1:0-3748 GCA_964644655.1 uncultured Saprospiraceae bacterium
ACAAAAAGTCCCCAATATTTTCCAGTTCCTGCTGCTGCAGCCATAATATTAAAATTTTAGGTATTTGTATTAGTTATACTAAGTCGTAAAATTATAACTAATTTCATTAAGACGCTATAATTTAACCCATTTTGCGCCTTTTTTACTAGACTTTACCACTTTATCGACAAATTCCATTCCTCTTACGCCATCTGCTACCGTTGGAAAATCCTCAAACATGGGGTCAACCGTTGTACCGTCAATCCTAGCTCGTACGCATTTTGCAAAGTTTTTATAAATCGTGGCAAATGCTTCTAAGTAGCCTTCTGGATGCCCTGCTGGGATTCTTGAACTTTCAGACGATTCTGGATACAATCCTTCCCCACCTGTTCGCAATATTTGCATCGGTTTATCCAACCATTTGGTAATTAAAGTATTTGGCTCCATTTGGTGCCATTCTATGCCACCTTTTTCTCCGTAAACTCGAATATTTAAAGCATTTTCTTCGCCAGCAGAAATTTGACTGGCATGTAATACCCCTTTTGCGCCATTATTAAAACGCAATAAAATATTGCCATCGTCATCCAATAAACGACCATCTACAAAGGTGCTCAAATCTGCACATAATTCAGCAATTTCCAAACCTGTAATATACTCTGCTAAATTTTCTGCATGAGTACCAATATCACCAATTGCCCCTGCTACCCCAGAACGTTTAGGATCTGTTCGCCAAGCAGCCTGCTTTTGGTCAGAATCTTCTAGTTTGGTAGATAACCAACCTTGTGGATATTCAACGACGACTTTTCTAATAGCGCCTAAATCTCCATGTTTGACCATCGCTTTTGCCTGCTTTACCATCGGATACCCCGTATAATTATGGGTCAGTGCAAAAATAAGCCCCGTTTTTTCAACAGTCTTTTGCAAAGTTTTCGCCTCTCGCATATTAAAACAAAGTGGCTTATCGCAAATAACATGAAAGCCATTGTCTAATGCCATTTTTGCAGGACCATAATGCACATGATTTGGGGTAACAATAGACACAAAATCCATGCACTCTCCTAAAGGCAATTTTTTCTCTGCCTTAATCATTTCAGCATAACTACCATAGACTCGATTGGCAGGCAAATGTAATTCTTCCCCTGATGCTTTTGACCGTTCTGGATTGCTGCTAAATGCCCCACAAACTAATTCTATTTCTCCATCCAAAGCAGCTGCCATACGGTGAACACCTCCAATAAAAGCGCCAATGCCACCACCAACCATTCCCATGCGGATTTTTCGACTCATTTTGATTATATTTTATTTTTTACAATAGGGTTTGATTCAGCGGTCAAAGCTAATTCATTTTTTTAATTGTAAAAAAGAAAGAGGAAAATATCTTTTAAATATATACTCGTTTCATCCGCTTACTTTTAGAAATTAATAGAGCGTCAGATTAAAAAGCGATAAAAAAAATCGACCGCTACACGGTATTTTAAAATAGTAGAATCGTCAAATAGACGGATTTTATCCGCCTGCAGCGGATTAATCCTGTAGGCAACGACAAGAGAACCCCAAAGACTTACCGTTGTAGTTGCGGCGGAGGTACTTGCGGTCGCTGTAGAAGTAGTAGCTCCACGCATAGGAAAAACTTTGCTCCGAATTACTCCAATAGTTACCGTTGAGACTGAGGCTGTAGAAATCACCAAAGGAGCTGCGGGTGCCACCGAGCAGGGCAGAAAATCCACTACTGCCACCCTGCATTAAAGCTTTATAAGCAGCTTTGCCAGCATTTTCTTCTGTATTATTTTTGGAACTAGAATATGCTTTTCCATAATAACTCGTCATTTTCCACCATTCATCAGCTGTTGGCAACCGCCATCCACCAGGGCAGGCTTTTTGAGCAGCTTGCCAAGTATATAAGCGTCCATATTTATCTCCATTGCTGCTTTTATTGTCATACCACCAAGAATCAGCTGTTTTATGGTTTAGATTTTGCGCCATCCATTTTTTGCCATCTTTTAGGCGTACCCATTTGTAGGACTGACCATCACGGGCATCTTTGAAAGTACCTGAATTAGCATTGGAGACATTTGCCTTTAATTTCCTTATTTGACTTGTAGCATCACTATAATATTTACCCTTCGGGTATCTCTTTTGATAAGCTTCATAAGCGGCAATGGTATTGGCAGATTTTGCGGATAACCAGACTTTATCGTGAGCTTTGCGTTCTCGTGGTTCATTCACTTGGGTAATATCGTTTCCTCCATTATTTGCCACCTGGAAAATTCCAAAACCAATTATTAGAATTAATAAAAGTAGTAGATACTTTCCGTACTTCTCAAAAAAGGAAGGTTTAGGAGTGCTAGGTATAACCTGTTTTGGGGGTGGCGTTGGTTGAATTGTAGGCTGTGCTGCTATTTTCTTTTTCTTAGGTGGAGTAATTTTTATAGGTTCCTCCATTTCTTCTGGAGTGGTATCTTTCCAATTAGCTATTTTAGCTTGTGCCGTTTTCTTGATAGCATTTGCCCCTGCTACATTGGGTGTTGGTCTTCGCAAAAAACGGCGAAGTGCAAATTCAGAAGATTTAGCTTGTAAAAATTGCTTTTTATATTCCAGTAACTCCCCAATATTCAAAGCTTCATCATAATGAATTTGCACTTCATATTTATCTACATATTGATTAACTAGTCGAAGTTTAGTTTTTACTTCTCCTAGCGTACCAAAATTTGCCAATTCTATTTTTTTCCAAAGGCTTGTTGCTTGTAGTCCTTTAATTTTTTCTTTAGCAATAGTAGTATTATCACTATCTGGATATTTGGCTATAAAAACTTGAAAAGCGGCAACAGTATTCTCCGCTAAGGCATTTGTCCAATCTGCTGCTTCGTCCATCTTCAAATGAAAAACAAACTGCCCGCCTTTATGCCCATCTACTTTTAATGGCTCACCTCTAGGCGTTTGGCTGGCATTAGCCGATACTACTTCTAATACTTTATCACATAATTCTGCCACTCCTATTGGTTGAGTAGTCGTTTTTAGTTGATATAAAATACTTTCTGCAAAAGGGCTATTCTTTCCAGGTTCACCATCCGTCACAATTTCATTTCTACCCGCCGTCAATCCCCAACGAGAAGGGTCTCGTTCTTTTCGTAAAGAAATATTTCGATTCGCTCCTTTCGCAAATAATGCCCCTGAAAAACAGGAATCTACCATCAAAAAAGTATGGTGGGATTCAATCGCACTAAAAATTTTTCTTATCTCACTATTGGGAATATATTCATCGACTGCACCCAATTCTGCATTAACGGGAATCCAATACCCTAAGCCAAAATCTTTGTCAAACTCTCCGTGACCAGAGAAATAGACTAGAAAGTTATCATTGACGGTTACTTTTCTACGAAAAGCACGAAAGGCATTATAAATATTCCGTTTAGTCGCTTTTTCATTATAAAGGGTCGTAATATTTTGAGTGTCAAATCGAAATCGAGTTTGTAAGACTTCGACTATATCTGTCGCATCTTTGACCGCATTATATAAGGTTGGGCAATGTGCATAGTCGTCTATGCCAATAACTAAGAGATAGTTTTTGCCATCTTTTTTAGTCGTCGCTTCGTAAGCTTTTCTCTTAACAACCGACTTATTGTTTCCCGCTTCAGACATGATTGATATAGGTTAGGGAACAGGTAATAAATAAGATACCCAAAATGATGGTTTTATTTTGTGCTTATTCAAGGCGCAAAAAACGGAGTTACCCCTTCGGGTAATGAGTATTTTTGCAACGCAGAAGAAG
>CAZXYA010000793.1:0-3741 GCA_964644655.1 uncultured Saprospiraceae bacterium
ATTCTGCATTTAAAATTTAATTAAATGAATGTGTGGGGAGTTCCCACACTTTGGTTTTAATAAAACTAAAGCTAAGTATTTTTATAACTAATTGATAATCAATAAAAATTTCATTAAAAACCTCCACGAACCATTGATTACAATAATTCGAATTTAACAGATCTATGATGTAAGATGTATGATTTTAGATTTATGATTTGTACAAAAACTATTAACTAACCTAATTTTCGATAATCATAATAAAAAATAAGATTAGTGGAAGTACTAGCCATTGAAGTTTGATTTATAAGAAAAGAATTATGGTTATCTGCGGCTCACGGTCGGGATAGAAAAAACTAAAAACCAAGAAAGCGCAGTTAATTCGTCTTCAAAAAGTTACAACTTTAGAAAGGAAACAAAAATTCTCAACCAAAAATTGAAAATCAAAAATTTAACCAGTATCTTAGTTGTCTTAAAATAGACGACTGTGAAAAAATTACCTTTACTATCCTTATTAATATGTTGCTCCTTTGCCATCTTTGCGCAAAAAATAAAATATACCAAAACTTTCCTCCAAAAATTGGAACAAACGGAAATTGATATTTTTACACCTACTGAAGGAAAATATAAAAGCACTCGGCCTACCAAAAATGATTATCAGGCAATTGATCACGTTATTTTTTCTAAACAAGAAGGAATAGAAATTCGTTATGCGATTATTCCTTTTGAAGAGAAAGATAGAACGACTCAAGTGCCTCATGTAGATTTTATGCGGGTAGTTACTTCTACTGCCACAAATGAGGTGGAGGAAGCCGTAATTAGTGTACACGCCATAGAAGACGAGGAGTTAAAAGAACATTTTAATGCAGATTGGGGAAGTATGGCCTATTATCAACCAAAATCTAGATTTTCAACCTATAAACATTGTCGCTTATTAAGTCTTTATACCGAAGGAAAAGGTACCGTTTATGTCTTTTTTCTTTTTGATGAAGCTAGTCGGGCTTTGGACAATCGGTTACATTTGCTTCAATTTCAAACTAAAATATAATTTGAGAAGAGAGAGGTGAGACCATTTCATTGCCAGAATCCAGATTGGCTAATCTCACTTCTGACAGTTATCGAAGATAACGGTTTCATTTCTCACTTCTGATTTCTAAAAAATATAGCATGCCTATTATTAAACCTGTTAGAGGTTTTAGTCCTCAATTTGGCGAAAATTGTTTTATCGCCGAAAATGCCACTATAATTGGTGATGTTACTTGCGGTGCAGATTGTAGTTTTTGGTTCAATTCCGTTGTTCGTGGCGATGTGAATAGTATTAGAATTGGCAATAAAGTTAATATCCAAGATGGTGCAGTGATTCATTGTACTTATGAAAAAACGAAATCTATTATCGGGAATAATGTTTCGATTGGACATAACGCCATTGTTCATGGTTGTACTATTGAAGATAATGTATTGGTTGGAATGGGGTCAATTATTATGGATGATGCCAAGGTGGAACCTAATGTATTAATTGCTGCAGGGGCAGTTGTTTTGGAAAGAGCGCATTTGCAATCTGGTTTTATTTATGGTGGAGTACCCGCTAAAAAAATTAAAGCGTTAACCAAGGAAAATTTCCAGCATTATATCGGTCGGATAGCGGATAATTATGTCTTATATGCTAGTTGGTTTAAGGAGTAGCTCTTATTTCACCAAAGGGCATAAAAAAATGGTAATTGATAATAAAATCAATCACCATTTGGAAACTGCATTTAACAACTAAATTGTAAAAAATTCTTAGTTCGAGTTTTACCTCGATTTATCTTTAAAGTTTATAGCAAGTAGTTTTTTGCAAATTCAGTAATTATTAAAGCTTAATATTTTACTGACTGCCTACTGCCTACTGTAATATTGTCTACTGTCTTTTAAGCCAATTTGGCCATATCTCTTATTAATATGCTATTTCTATTGAAATAGATTAAATTAGATTTTCTTAATTCATTTAAAACAGAAGTAACTGTCTGACGAGAAGTGCCTGTTAAGTTGGCAATATCTTGTTGCGTTAAAGAATGCTTGAATAATCTTTCATACCCGACTTGTCTACCTCTTTTTTCCGCATAGTCTTTGATGAAATCAACAATTCTAGTTCTGGCATCCTTAAAAATTAAGCCTTCTAATCTGTTTTCTGCTTTCATCAATCTACTGCCCATCATAGATAAGACGTGGCTACATAAGTTAAAGTTAGATTGCATCAACCGTTTGAAATCACTTACTTTGAGTGATAAATAATGTACTTCATTATTCATTGCTTGTGCAAAATCTTGTCTAGTCTTTTCTCCAATGACGGCTAACTCCCCAAACATTGCTAATGGATGTAATACTGATTTGATAACTTCTTTTCCGTCCGCAGAATGTGTGCCAATCTTAATACTTCCCTTGGACAAGAAAAAAATGTGATTAGATGCCTCGTCTGGCAAATAAATAAAACTATACTTTGACACAACATGCTTTTCAGCCATGTCTTGTAATAATCCCAATTCCATTTCACTTAAGCCACTAAAAAGTGGAAAATGCTCAAGAATAAATGTGTTGTGTTTAACTTTCATACTTAATTTTTTAATCGGATAAATTCGGGAACAATCCGGGTTTTGGATAAAAATTCTGGGCTAAAGATGATCTTTCATTGGTCTTACATATGGATAGACACCGTTTTATACTGCCCCCCCTATAGAGAAGTGAAAAAAATATTTTTTTATTTTTAATCCGCCAAAAGCTTAAAACTCATCCGATGATATTCTGTAGCCCCATGTGCCTTAATGGCTGCCCGATGCGCCTTAGTTGGATACCCTTTATTCTGTTGCCAACCATATTCAGGATAATCCAATGCTAATTTTTTCATTAAATCATCTCGATAAGTTTTTGCCAAAACAGATGCTGCGGCAATAGATAAATACTTTCCGTCGCCTTTTATAATACAATGGTGGGGAATTTTTTTATAAGCAGTAAACCGATTGCCATCTATTAATAAAGCCGTAGGGATAGTTGTTAATTGGTCAATAGCTCGATGCATAGAGAAAAAGGAAGCATTCAAAATATTCACTTCATCTATCTCTTTTGGGGAATAAGAACCGACTGCCCAAGCAATAGCTTCTGCTTCTATAATAGGTCTTAATAAATCTCTTTGTTTTTCGGTTAACTTTTTGGAATCATTTAGGAGTGGATGCTGAAAATTAGTTGGTAAAATAACTGCTGCTGCAAACACAGGACCTGCCAAACAACCTCTGCCTGCCTCATCGCAACCAGCTTCAATTTCGCCTTTTTTAAAATAGGGTAATAGCATTTTTTTGTTATCAGTTATGAGTTGTCGGTTGTCAGTTGGTCGGTTTTGGCTGCAATAGACAACTGATAACTGACAACTGACAACCGAAATTCTTCGTCATTTTTCGGTAAAAATAATTTTTTTTAACAGCTGAAGCGTAAAAAAACTCATTTTGTCCTCTTTATTAGATGCCTTATGATATATCGTACGCAACAAATACTTTTTTGATTATAGATGTAAATAAGGCAGTTTTAAAAATATTCTTTGGTATGTATTGTGTCAAATAGTAAATAATTTGGTGTCTGTAAATAATTGAACAACAATCATTTAAAACGTTTTAATGAATTGATAATATAATCTTATTTAGATTCTTTCTAAATAAAAATACCTCTATAGGAATTATTGCTCAATATTACCACTAATTATATCTTTGCGCTGACAAAACTATGTCAATTCGATTT
>CAZXYA010000794.1:0-3734 GCA_964644655.1 uncultured Saprospiraceae bacterium
TTTGAAAGTATCGCCCACCATTTAAGCTTATTTTACAGCTAGGATTCCTTTAACAAATAGTAAGCAAGCATTTTTTAGGGTGGTTTTAAAACTCATAATTAATCACTCCTAACTACCCGTCCATCTTTTCGCTTTTTAATAAAACTAACCAATAGCCCCAACATCATCATCACAGAACCTAGCCAAAAGAAATTAATGCCTGGGAAAACGATTGCTTCTAATACCACATAGTCGGTTCTATAGGCGTTTTCTGCAAATTCTACGGGAATTAAAGGTTGAGCTAAAGTACCTTGGGCAACTTCAAAATCCATTTGTTCGGTAGCTGGGTTAATGCCTGTAAAGCGGACATGGAAATTCCAATCGCCAATTTGATCTTTTAAATTCATTGGGCGACTATCTCGAATATAATATAGCGGCTCTACTGCTCTTGGCGATTTGCCTTCTTTTTGAACAGATAAAATAGCACCAACAGCTATGTCTCCATCTTCTTTTTGATATTGGGGATGGTTTGGTTGTCTATTAAATCCAGCTAATTGTACCGCATAATCTTTGTAGCGGAAACCTTCCCCTTCTTTGATACTAAAGCGCTCATACACCAAATCACTATCGGGGGTAAATACTATCGAAAATATTTCTTCTGGTAGTTTGACTCGAAGATTTAAACGGTTAATCTGTTCGGAGAAATTATATAATAACTGCCCTCGTAAAACCAATACTGGCTCTACTAAAAAAGTACTATCCACTCGCTCTCTTTTATTGACCGTTTCTTTTCGACGTACCGCTAATTGCAAACCTACTGCAATATCTCCTTCTTTAGGGTGGTAATCTGGGTGGCTCGCGTTTCGATTGATGCCTTGAATAATGGCATAATGATTATTTCCAAAAATGGTATCTCCTAGGGCTGCTGAATAGGTTTCCCATTTCAAGCTATCTTCTACTGCTTTGGCAGCTTCTGGGCTATTATGCTCTGGTGGAACGGTACTTAAAGAAGTGAATATGTCTTTATCTAAGGCTCTTTTAGTCGATGGATTTACCGCTGCCAAGGCAAAATTTCGGTCGTAAATAACATTTGGAGATAAAGAAAAAGTTTCTAATACCTTTCCTGCACTATCTATTCTATTGAAGTCAATATGGTATTCTCGAATGTTCCCAATGACAGTATCACTTTTCCATTCTGCCATAAATCCCTCCATAAACATTGGCTCATTTTTAAACAACAAAATATTTTCTTGTAATCGCTGTACATCATCTTTAAAAATGCCCCGCATCGCAAACTCATTCTTAGAAATATGAAACTTATTTGTCCCAGAAGCAATAATTCCTACCACCATTAAACCAAAGCCAATGTGCGCCATTCCTGCACCAAAAACTTTACTATTGCGGTTAGCAAAATTGATTAGAAAATCTATATTAGAAACTACTGCAAAAATGCCACTAAATAATAGTAATAAATATTGCCAAGCTACTACTTCTATCCATAGGGTCGTTAACCAACTTAAGCCTAATGCTATCGCAACAGCCCCGCCAATATGTGTCAAAAATCTTTTGGCATTTTTAGCAAAATTGATTTCTCTAAATCGAAAATATTGCGCAAAACCAGATAAAAATCCAATAAATACCGCTATCCATAATTGGTATTTATTGTGGTGTTCCTCTTGATCTGTTATCGTTATATCTACATGGCTGGCATCAAAAAAAGAAGCAATGACATTATATACAGGCAATGAAGTACCAACGGTAATTAATACGGCTGAAAATAATAAAACCAAGACGCCGATAAACATCCAAAATTCTTTGGATGCTCCACTTTCTTCTTTACTCGGTGCAGGAATTGCTCTGGCTTTAACCGCATACATAATTAATCCCATCAACATAAAAGTGCCGACGAAAGCAACCAGTTGCCACTCCAAACCCATTTCCGTAAAAGCATGCGCAGAGGTATCTCCTAAAATGCCACTCCGAGTTAAGAAAGTAGAGTATAAAATCATGGGGAAAGACAACAAATAAAACAGGTAAGTACTTTTGATCGAATAACCTGTACTTCGAGCAATTAAATTGGTATGAATCCCCGCTAATAAAATAATCCAAGGCACTAAAGACATATTTTCTACGGGGTCCCAAGCCCAGTAACCGCCAAAAGATAAAGCTTCATAAGCCCAAGCACTTCCCATTAAAATCCCAGTCCCTAAAATAAAACCACAGAATAATGCCCAAGGGGTAACTGGCTTTAGCCATGCTTTATGCTGATTCGTCCAAAGTCCTGCTATCGCATAACAAAATGGGACAACTGTAGAGGCAAATCCTAGAAATAAAGTCGGTGGGTGAATGGTCATCCAATAATTTTGTAATAATGGATTCATTCCCGTTCCTTCGATTAAACTCACATAATCCAAATTACTAAAAAGAGGTGCATCCACCATATTTCTAATTAACATCAAAGGGTTGCTGCCTATCTTTAATTCCGTATCTCCTACATAAATGTAAATCCCCAATAGCATCGTTCCGATAAAAATCTGGACTAAGGATAAAACACTTAATACTGGTGCTTCCCAGTTTCTAGCTTTTTTAATTAAAATAAAGCCTAAAACAATATGCCAAAACATCCATAATAAAAAACTGCCTTCTTGTGCTTGCCAAAAGGCAGAAAAGATATATTTAAATGGCAAATCATCCGAAACGTGTAACTGTACGTATTGGTACTCATAATACTGATTGACCATCACGTAAAACAAAACGCCAATTACCGTAAAAAAGCCAAGCCCATGTACTAAAAAAGCAGTCCGACCTATTTTGCGCCACCCACTAGCTTCTGCTTCATTCTCCCTTCGTTGGGTAGCAAAATAATAAGCTATCGCAGCAATCACACTCGCCACAAAGCCTAGCACTAAGGCAAATCTGCCTATCTGTCCTGGTAATAAATGTTCGCCTACGTATTCCATTTTATTAGTGATGAGTTATGAGTGATGAGTGATGAATTGGGGTATTCACCTCATTTTTGGGCAAAGATAGCCTACATTATAGAAACCCGTAAGAAATAAGTAGAAATATGATAATGGAATGACGGAAAAGATAGGAAAGGTTAATAAGGTGATAAGTTAATGAAGGGCTTTCTTATAAAAAATGTAACTACTTAGGAGTCAGATTTTAGGGGTCAGGAGTCAGAGAAATAATACTAAAAAACAAGATTTATCCGCTTTTAAAAAAAAATAGGTTCGTTTTTTGTCGCTTATACTCTGACACCTGACTCCTCGCCCCTGACTCCTAAGTAGTTACTAAAAAATTTATAGTCTAAAAATTCAAGTCAAAGACTTGAAGCATATCGATTTGAAGTTAAAAACTTCAAATATCGATTCTGTGCTTAAACAAAAGATGATGCCGATAGTCTAAGTTTTCAACTTCGACCCAATATCATTCACGCTTTTAACGTAATTTTTAATAAATCTACTTTTTATAAGAAAGTCCTTTAAGTCAATGAGGTAATGAGAACAACTAATTGCTGACAAAAATACGCTTTTGAATCTAATTTCTATAAATGGCTATAAACAAGAAAAGCCACAAGTTTGGAGGAAACTTGCGGCTTGCTTGCCTTTTAAATAGTGTGGAAACTAACTACTAAAAAGATATATATTTTTTAGTCTTTATGTATTGCCTAAAATAAAAAACTCCAACGGGGACGTTGCCCCGTTGGTAGTTGACTGCGATGCAATAAAGACTACTTTTGCCCAGGAATTAAA
>CAZXYA010000795.1:0-3727 GCA_964644655.1 uncultured Saprospiraceae bacterium
GATGAATGTAGTCTGGTTCACTTTGCACATCCGTTGCTTCTGGTACCGTCATTTGCATTCTAAATGCCAATTCATACTGGGCTACTCTCGATAAAATTTCAGGGTCGCCTATTGCTTGATGTTCTAATTTATTCAAGCGATTAATGGTTTCAATGGCATCTTTTCGCAAATTTCTAGAAATGCCTTTTGGGTCAGAAACATATAAAACAGGGTCGCCTTTGGAACGAAATTGTACGCCTTGATATTCCGACGGTAAAAAACCACTCCCCCAAATGCTTTTACCTGCACTTGGTGCGGATTGACCAGAAACCAACACAATAAACCCTGGCAAATCCTTATTTTCTGTACCCAATCCATAAGTGACCCAAGCGCCAAACCCTGGGCGACCTGTTCTTGGATTTCCCGTATGCATAAATAATTGTGCTGGGGCATGATTAAACTCATCTGTTTTGACCGATTTTAAAAAACAGACCTCATCTACTACTTTAGAAAAATTGGGTAATAATTCAGATACCCAAGCGCCTGATTCACCATATTGCTTAAAATTCACTCTAGGCCCTAACATTTTTGGCACCCCTCTAATAAAAGCAAATCGCCTGCCTGCCAACAAGGAATCAGGACAAGTTTGCCCATCCAATTCATATAATTTAGGTTTATAATCAAATAATTCTAATTGGGAAGGGGCGCCTGCCATATGTAAAAAAATCACTCGTTTAGCCTTGGGTGCTAAATGCGCTATTTTATCCACCAAGTTATTTGCAGTTCTTTCGTTATTTGGTAATGGCGATTGGCAACCAATTAAATTGGCTAAAGCCATTCCACCTAATCCAAAACCACATTGCTTTAAAAATTCCCGCCTTTTTAAGAAGGCTTGATGCCGATTATTTAATTCTGCTATTAATTTCATATCCATTTTTTCAATATAACGAATTTCTACCTGTCAGTAGATAGGCATCGTTACTCCTACCCTTTCATTAAAAATTCATCCATATTTAATAAGACATTCGCTACATTAACCAAGGCGGCAAAAGCTGGTTGTTGGTCTTCTACCTCAGCAATTAATTCTCGAATAGCCATTGGATTTGTTTGATACTCGGTTAAACTTCTTTTATAAAAACTAGACAATTCTACTAATTGTGCCTCGCTAGGTTTTTTAAATAATAAACTTTCAAAACCGTAGCTAATCTGTTCTTCTACTTTAGTAAATTCTTTTCCTTCCATTTTTTTAGCCAAAGCCATTGCCGCCTCCATATAAACAGGGTCATTTAGGGTAATCATCGCTTGCAAAGGTGTATTTGTTCGTACCCTACGCGAAACACAGAATTCTCGACTGGGCGAATCAAAACTTATCATGGAAGGATAAGGACTGGTTTTGCGCCAAAAAGTATATAATCCTCTTCGGTGATTCTCTCCATTTGGACTCGTTTCCCATTTATGAATATGTCGAATCACGCTATAAACCCCATCGGGTAAATGCGGCATCACACTTGCTCCATAAATATCTCGATTTAATAAGCCACTAACGGTTAAAGCTTGGTCTCTTATTTGCTCGGCAGATAAACGGAATCTAGCACCTCTTGTAAATAATTGGTTATCCGCATCTATTGCTATTTTAGCATCATTGGTTTGTGTCGATTGTTGGTAAGTAGCAGATAAGACGATGTCCTTTAATAAGCCTTTGACACTCCATTTATGGTGCTTTACAAATCTTAAAGCCAACCAATCTAATAATTCTTGATTAACAGGTTTACTGCCTTGTGTACCAAAGTCTTCTACCGTTTCCACTAAACCAATCCCAAAAATATTTTCCCAAAAACGATTGACAATGACCCTTGCAGTCAATGGATTTTCTGGATGAACAATCCATTGAGCCAACCCTAATCTATTTTCCGCATTTTCATTATTTATTTTCGGTAAAATATGAGGAATATTAGGGCGCACTTCTTCGCCTTTTACCAACCAGTTCCCTCTTTCAAAAATATGCGATACTCTTTGGTCTTCCTCGGCTAATTCCTTCATGATAGGTACACTCTTTGGCTGAATCGCTTCCATTTCTGCAATTAGCTGAATATAATTTTCTGAAAGGGTATCTCCCTTTGCTTGTTGGGTTTCTAAATCTTGTTGTATGGCTGCCAGTTTAATTTTCTGCCCAGGAGATAATAATTTCTTTCTAGGAAAATCATTGCCATAATCTGCATCAGCGGTATTATTAAAAAAAGCTAGGCCATGATAAAATTCTTTATGTAAAATTGGGTCATAGGGGTGGCTATGACATTGCACACAACTCATCGTCATGCCTTGCCAAATTTCAAAGGTCGTATTCAACCTATCCATAACGGCATAGGTCCGAAATTCTTCATCATCTGTTCCGCCTTCTGTGTTGGTATTGGTATTTCTATGAAAAGCGGTGGCCAAAATTTGTTCATCTGTTGGATTGGGTAATAAATCTCCTGCCAATTGGTCAATGGTAAATTGGTCAAAAGGCAAATCTTCATTAAATGCATGAATTACCCAATCTCGATAGCGCCAAATTTGCCTACGAATATTATCTTTTTGATATCCTTGAGAATCTCCATATCGAGCTAAATCTAACCACATCGCCGCCCAATGTTCGCCAAAATGAGGGGACTTTAATAACCCATCCACAACTTTTTCTAAGGCATTCTCGTCTGTATCTGCAAAATAAGTTTCTGCCTCTTCCAATGTTGGTGGCAGACCAATTATGTCTAAATACACTCGACGAATTAAAGTAAATTTATCTGCTTTTGGATTAGGTGCTAAATTATTAGTCGCTAATTTTTTATGGACAAAATAATCAATTTCATTTTGTATCCAAGGACCACTTTTTTCTGGTAAGTTGATAAGGTTGGTATCTGGTGCAATATAAGCCCAATGTTTTTCCCATTTTGCTCCTTCATCTATCCATTGAGCGACTAAATCTATTTCCATATCCGTCAATGCTTCTTGCTCTTGCGGCATCCGCATTTCTGGGTCATGATGAATTAGTCTTTTATATAATTCACTTTTTTTATGATTGCCTCTTATAATTGCTGGTTTTCCAGAATCAGTTGGTTGAAAAGCAAATGCTTCAAACAACAAAGAAAACCCACCCATTTGCCTTACTCCACCATGACAGGGTAAACAATTTTCATTTAGGATTGGTCGAATATCTCTGTTATAACTGATTGAATCTTCCATCAGAAATTGGCATGCAGAAAATAGACAACCTAAAAGAATAGAAAAGAATTGAATTTTATATTTCACGTAAACCTAAGTAATAGGGTTGATAAATTTTTTTGTTAAATTAATCAATATATTCAAAATATAAAATATGAACAAGGAAAAAAGTCCCAGAGGACTTTTATTCCGTAGTGAACCGCTTACTCTTGGGAAACAATAAGGACTTTTGCCTAAAATAGAAAAGAGCCCCTACAAATGTAGTGGCTCTTCATCAATCAAATCCCATCATAAAATCTTATAATAGATACCTTAACGGTATTTGAGTAAAAGAAATGACTAGTATGGGCTCTGAGGGGGAACCACTAGTCATTTATAACATCAATTTAATTTTATTTAAATTGTTTCAATCCGAATTTATTGGCGATGATATTTTCTCCTAGTCATCGCAGGCTAGGAAGGTTCTAATTCTTCTTTCACATTCTTCAAATTAAGTGGAATTTGACTGGGGCTTTTACATTTAAAAGCCCGCACAGTCAAGTAAATCCAT
>CAZXYA010000796.1:0-3715 GCA_964644655.1 uncultured Saprospiraceae bacterium
TTTCTTCCAAAATAAATGAGGCCTAAAATGATGGTGTAAGTAATAGTTGCTGACATATAGGGTGTGAATATAGAGACTTATTGTAATTTACCCTTTTTTAACGATGTTAAGTTTGTATTAATTCTAGTCAATATATCTTAATGTCTCATTTTGTATAGTTTTAGACAAGTTTAGATAAATATGATACTGCCCACTAATTTTATTGAGTTAAAAGATTTTTTAAATCATAAAGTAGCCACTTATAACCAACCTGATTTTATAGAAAATGACCCGATTTGTATTCCACATCAATTCAGTAAATTACAGGATATTGAAATTATGGGTTTCTGGTCATCTATGCTGGCTTGGGGACAACGTAAAACAATTATTAATAAATCTAATGAACTGATTCAATTAATGGATGGTGCGCCGCATGATTTTATCTTGAATCATCAAGAAAAAGATAGACAACGATTTGTGAATTTTAAACATCGTACTTTCCAAGTAATTGACACCTTATATTTTTTAGAATTTTTCCAAAATTTTTATCAAAAAAACAATTCTCTAGAAACTGCTTTTAGTCAATTTATAGGATCCGATAGTAAGCACATTGGAGCAGGACTTGCAGGTTTTCACAATTTGTTTTTTGCCTTACCCAATTCCCCGAAAAGAACTCGAAAACACGTCGCTACACCTATTAGAAAATCCACTTGTAAACGATTGAATATGTTTTTACGATGGATGGTACGACAGGACGATAAAGGAGTAGATTTTGGTATTTGGAAAACCATCCAACCTGCTCAATTATTAATGCCCTTAGATGTGCATGTGGATAAAGTAGCTAGAAAATTAAATTTATTAGATCGGAAACAGACCGATTGGAAAACAGTCTTAGAATTAACCGAAAAGTTGAGACAATTTGATAAAAAAGATCCTGTAAAGTATGATTTCGCCTTATTTGGATTAGGGGTTTTGGGAGTAATATAGAAAAATTAATCCTCTACCAAATCAAGGTTCCGACTGATTAATCAAATTAACTGTCATCATTTTTTCTTCTAAGTCCTGCCTTTTTACGTTTCTAATGCTATCTTTTAAGTATTTTTCAATTACTAAACTAGCAATAGGGGCCGCATAAGTGCCACCGAAACCACCATTCTCTATATACACTGCTAGAGCAATCTTAGGGTTTTCTTTTGGGGCAAAGGCAAAGAAGATAGAATGGTCTTTCCCCGCATTTTGAGAAGTTCCTGTTTTGCCACAAATAGAAATATCTTCAATATAGGCTTGCTGTGCGGTTCCTGATATTACAACCTGTTCCATACCATCAATAATAGGTTGGAAATGTGATTCGTTAATAGACACTTGTTGTATTTTCTGGTATTTAGGATTAGGTCTAAGGAAAGTGCTATCCTCCTTCATAAATCCTTTTGCCAAATGTGGTAGAATATACCGACCTTTATTGCCAAGAAGCGCAGCAAGGTTTGCCATTTGAATAGTCGTCATTTCAACTTCTCCCTGACCAATACCCACCGACATGATTTTGCCTGAATTCCAGCCGCCATCATTTTTATAAATTTTGTCGTAATGTTTTGGTCTAGGGTTATTGCCTTGTTTTTCTCTTGGGTAATCGATTTCTAAGGGTTTTCCAACACCAAATTCGGTCAAATAATCATTAAAAACGGATAAGCCTTTTTGGGGAATGGATTCCCCATACTGATCAACAATATCTCTAAAAGTTCTGAAAAAATAAGAGTTGCAAGAATGTTTAATGGCTTTCGCCATATCCACATGCCATTCATGCTGGTGGCAACCAAATTTTCTAGAATTGGCTTTTCCTGGTTGGTAATATCCTTTGCAAGTTACTTTATAATCGGTTGTCACAATTTCTTCTTCTAAGGCAACTAAACCGACAATTGTCTTAAAAATAGAACCAGGCGGATATTTTGCCATGACAGAGCGATCAAAAAATGGTTCTAAGCTATCTCGTTCTAAGGCTCTATAATTACTCCCTCGTCCTGGACCAATGACTAAAAGATTAGGGTTGTAGGTTGGCGCACTTAGCATGGTCAAAATTTCACCAGTTGCTGGTTCTATAGCGACAATACTACCTATTTTATTTTTCATTAATTTTTCACAATAGATTTGTAAATCTATATCCAAGGAAGTAATTAAATTTTTACCAGATACTGCGGGTATATCGGAATCTCCATTATCATAGGCCTCTACTTCTTGACCAAATTTATCTTTTAGCATCAATTTTATGCCTTTTTCCCCGCGTAATTCTCTTTCGTACTGATACTCTAATCCATTTTGTCCTACATAATCTCCTAGAGAATAGACGCCATCAGATTGATCAATTTGTTTTCGGTTTACTTCTCCTAGATACCCTAAAACATGTGCTGCATTAGGAAAAGGGTAGCCTCTTACATTTCTTAATCGAGTAAAAAAACCGGGGAATTGATAAAGATTTTCTTGAATTCTAGTATATCGTTGAGCTGAAATTGCCTTTAAAAAAACGAAAGGTTTTCTTTTGGAGAATCTGCCACTTCGCCAATTTTTATTAAGATTTTTTATAAATGTAGCCTTACTAATACCCAGAAGACTACAAAATTTAATGGTATCCATTTTGGGACTAATCTGTTTATAAGTAACCATCAAATCATACATAGCGTTATTATAAACAATGATTTTTCCATTTCTATCTGTAATGAAACCTCTAGAGGGGTAGGTAGTAATTTCATCTACTGCAATATTATTTCCTTTAACTCGATAAGTATCATCTATTAATTGCAGGTGTGCAGCTTTACCCATTAATACCAGCGTCCCGATTAAAAAAACAGCCAAGATACTTTGATAACGATTATTAAAGCGGTCACTCATAATTAATTTCTTTTTTAATCGACGAAGCAAAAAGAAGTTGATTTACCTTTCTAAACGCTTGGTCTGGCAATTACCATATACATCATTATTAAAAATAAAGAAAATAGAAAACTAGCAATGGTTCGACCTATAATTTCAAGAGCATAAATAGGGGTAAAAATTTCTAATATAAAATAGACTAATAAATGAATAAAGAGTAGTGCGCCTGCATATTTTAGGAACCAAGATACACCATAACTTTGAATCGTTAATCCCAAACTAACATTATAGCCTTCTCGAGGTTCAAGAATGGTTAAGGCCAATGGACGCAAAATAGCCGTTACTAAACAAGCAGCTGTATGCACACCGGGAGAATTATAAGCCCCATCAATCAACAAACCGAGACCAAAACCTATCAATACTAAAGCGACTTTAGATGTTTTAAGTGGAAGAAGTAATAGAAATAATGGATAAATAAAAAGGGAGATATAATTGAAATACGTTCCCCCCAACTTTGCTTGTTGTAAGATCACTCCTTGTAAAAGCACAAAGAAAAATAACCTTAGTAAATTTTGAGTAATTGCATTATTCATCGAAAGTATCCAATTAATGATGGTTGTACAGTGCTAAGAACTATTCGTTGTAACTATTCTTACTAGTGGACAAATGAGGTCAGAAGTCAGACCGAAAAATAAATTTTTCTGTCAGAAGCCAGATGTGCAATCTACAAATAATTGAAAATCAATAATTTATTCCTACTCTATCTAACTTCTAAAATGTTTACTAGTAAGAAAACTATTCGTCTATTGACCATAAAGTGTATAGTAAGTACTTGTACAAAATTAATCGACACTTTAGAAAGAGGGTAATGAGTTGA
>CAZXYA010000797.1:0-3713 GCA_964644655.1 uncultured Saprospiraceae bacterium
TAGACCAATATACCGATGATTCGCCTTGGGTTTGGAAAGAACAAGGTATTTTAAAACTAGACACAACCGTCTTTCCTTATCCAAGAGATTTTGAAACGACCGACTTAGCCAACGAAGACATTACCTTCATTGCCGAAAGAAATGGCAAAGACCCCAGTCACCTCACCTACCCTATTGACATTGAAAGAGAGCATTTTCAAACAGAAATGACGGCAAAAACTACCAATAAATTTGAATATGGGGCGCAATTAACCTTAAAAGAAGAAGGCAATCAATACGCTGCCGCCAAAGCTACTAAAGCATTTTTAACGGTGGATGATTTAAGTTTATCTGCCGTCGAACGCTTTGATATTGCCGAAGCTATTTTGGAACGTTTTAGAGTGGATGAATTATTAGATTTACGCAGTCTAGTCCAGCACTCTAAAACCTATCTTACCTTTTTGCAACAGACTTTTAATGCCACCACTATTTATAAAAAATATCCTGTTCGCTATCACTATAAAAATCGCTTATTTGATACCACCATTGACTTAATTTTAGAAACGGATAAAGGGCTGGTTATTATTCAAAATTCTGGTTTTGCCAAAGGCAAAAAGGAATGGAAAAATAAGGCTTTGAAATTAGCACCTTGGTTCTTTTTGGCGCAGTCCGCTTTGCGGGAGCAGTTTTCGGGGAAGGAGATTCGGTGTTTTTTGCATTTTCCGCTTGGGGGGGGAATGGTGGAGTTGGCGGTGCAGGAGGTTGTAATATAGGTTTTCCTATATACTATGAGATGGAAACAAGACTAAATGGATAAAGTTTCGTAAAAAAATAAATTCCTAAAATGAGAATTCTATTAATTTCTATTTTAATTGTGTCAATTAATACATTCACTTTTTGTCAAAAAAATCCTACTTTCTTAGGATTACTTTCTGCTTCGCCGTTAATTGATTTTCCATTAAGTGATGAAGATTGCTCTGGTTTTTTCTTCCGTGATAGTTCAAAAATTTTTCTTGTTACGGCTAGACATAATCTTTTTGATTTTGATGAGACACAAGAAATTTACAAACTAAAATTCAAAAAATTCAAGCTAACATATTACAAAGTTATTGCAGACTCCTCAATACTTAAACAGGAATTAGATATTAATCTAAAACTACTTAAAAAAATCAATAAGGTACATTTTTTAAAAAATAAGGATATAGCTGCAATTGAAATAGGAACTACTAATACGAATCATGATAAATGGATTCCATATAATAATATCGTTATTGATAAACTATTATATAATCCAAGTAAAGGAACACTAACAATTTTTCAAGTAAAAGACATAGCAAACTACAATTCTATTACAGAAGGTAACGATATTTATCTGATTGGATACCCAAGGTCACTAGGTTTGGATGTTTATCCTCAATATGATATAAATCGACCTTTAGTAAGAAAAGGTATAGTTGCTGGTCTTAGTACACCAAATCAAACAATAATTATAGATGCAGCAACCTTTGATGGGAATAGTGGTGGTCCTGTCTTACAAGTTAATAAGGGTAAGATGCATATTATAGGTTTAATTATTCAAGAAATCCCTGTTAGTCCAAACGGTAGATATGTGGGTAATTCTGGTTATAGTGTTGTAGAGCCGATTTCTTCACTTAATGAACTATTAGAAAAATTTAACTAAAATGAAGATTCAAATATTAGTTTTTATTTTGAGCTTTTTTTTAAGTTCTTGCATTTCTAAAAAACAGTTTAGCATAGTTGTTGAAGAAAGAGATAAGTTAGCCCAAGAAATTGAAGTATCAAATGAAAAATTGAGGGAGGTTGAAAATGAATTAAGGCTTTGTAAGGAGGAAATAATGAAAATATTAGAAACTAGTGGTTCTAGCTTGGATTGGGCTTTAATAACATCTGTACAAAATAAAATTAAGCCTTTATTTTACATTAATACAAATTGTCGTAATGAACTTTCTACCAATTTTTCTCAAATTGGAAATAATATCGAAAATTTATTTAAGAATAAACCAGTAAATGGAATTTCTAGAAATGAACAATTTATTAATGAAAATACAAGAAAATGGTTGTTCATTAGTAATGGCTACTCTGATATACTTAAATCTATCCCCAGATTCGAGACAGTAATATACATAGTAAGTCTTTATTTTGATACAGAATCTGGAAGATTTGCTATAAATATAGATTACTTACCTATGGTTGCTGGCGGAAAAGGTGATAAAAGGGTATTTCTTTATAGTGAGTCGCAAATTAATTTATATAGTGAAACAATAAACGGTTTAATTGACGATTTAGTAAAAAATCAGATTAAGATTAATAAATGTTTAAAGAAAATACCATGAAGAAGAATGAAATAGCTGATTGGCTATTCAATTATTATTTAATTGGAACAGTCTTAATAGGCTTAATTCTTATCATTTTAGGTCCTCAAGAAAGTTTATTGAGTCTAAATGATTCATCTGGAATCTTTGCTATTATTATACCATTATTTTTGGGGCAACTTGCTACTCTATTTCAATGGAGGCTTACAAATACTACAAATGAGGATATAGAAAAAGAAGTAAATTTTCCTAGAAAATGGGTTAAAAGACCTGCTATCATTAGTTTCGGGATTTTTATCTTGGCAGTAGTACTTCGTGGAATTTCAACTACTAAGGATTGGGGAATTAATTTGTCCGAAGAGCAATTTAAATATTTAACAGTTTTTTGTATCAGTATACTTAACATTACTACAATTGTTTTAACTGCTAATCTTTTTAAAGGAACCAAATAAAACAACACAAATGCAAAACCTATCAAAAGAATACACAACACTATTAGAAAACATAAAACAAGCCATTCAAGCAGAAAGAACTCGTGCCATTCAACAATTGACACGCAGTTTGATACTAATTTATTGGGATATAGGGCAGAAAATTGTAGAAAGTCAAGCGAAATATGGTTGGGGTAAAAGTATCGTTGAACAATTGTCTAAAGATTTACAAAAAGAATTCTCTGGAAAAACAGGATATTCGACTAGAAATCTCTGGTTTATGCGACAACTCTTCGCTACATATAATACGTTTCCAAATATGAAACAGCTTGTTTCAGAAATTCCTTGGGGGCATCATATTTTAATTATGCAAAAGGTAAAGTCCATTGAAGAAAAGGAATATTACCTAAAAGCAAGTAGCCAATTTAGATGGAGTAGAAATGTTTTATTGAATCAAATAAAAGCCAATGCCTATGAGCGACATTTAAAATTGCCAAAAGCTACTAACTTTGAAAAAGCCCTTCCCGAACATCTGGCAGAACAGGCAAATGAAGCTATAAAAAGCGAGTATAATCTGGAGTTTTTAGGAGTAAATAAAATAATTCTAGAACGGGAATTAGAAACTTTATTATTGCAACATCTACAGGATTTTTTGTTAGAATTAGGCTATGGATTTTCTTTTATAGGTAGCCAATATCCCCTTACATTAGGCGAAAAAGATTATCGAGTAGATTTACTTTTTTTCCATCGAAAGCTACATTGTTTAGTAGCCATCGATCTAAAAATGGGTTCTTTTAAACCAGAATATGCAGGAAAAATGAACTTCTATTTAGAAGTATTGGATGAACAAGTCCGACTACCTGAGGAAAACCCTTCAATTGGCATCATTCTTTGTGCTGAAAAAAATAATCTTGAAGTAGTGTAGTTACCCCAAAAATTAGGACCACAAGTTAAGACAATAAATCTGCTT
>CAZXYA010000798.1:0-3708 GCA_964644655.1 uncultured Saprospiraceae bacterium
ATTGATATTTCAGATTTAAGCGCTGGTATTTATTATATTTTTTTGGAAACGAAATTTGGAACGATTAATCATAAAATTGTGAAAACTGGAAACTAAAGAAATGTCTGACTACCAAGAACCTATAGAATGCCTCAATTGCCATCAGCCATTACCACCTGATGCGAGTTTTTGCCCCAATTGCGGACAAAAAAACACCGATGGTTTAATCTCCCTCAAAGAATTTTTACAGAACTTTTTAGACAATGTATTTAACCTCAATGCTCGGCTTTTTCAAACCTTAAAATGGTTGTGCATTCCTGCTAAATTGACGAAAGAATATTTTAAAGGGAAACACAAGACTTATTATCATCCGATTCGATTGTATTTGGTTTTGTCCATTATTTTCTTCACTATTTTGAATTTTGTAGAGCAGAATAGTGATAACATGAATATTGTTCATATAAATATTGATGGAGATACATTGGAAGAACAAATGGAAAAAGAGGCGCATAAAATTGTTTTCTTAGAAGAAATAGACACATTAAAGAAACAAATACCTCTATTTCAAGATACGACCGCAAAAGCAGCCCTAGATTCTTTAAAAGCAGCATTAGCAGAGAGTATAGGAAAAGATTCTTTTAATATTACTTTAGGAGGAGAAGAAAAGTCTTTTGGGCATAAAGATATTGTCTCTTTAAGCGGAAAAGAATTAGTAGAAAAGTATGAAATTAAAGGATTTTGGAATCAAATAATGACCAAGAAAATACTTCATTTTGTCCATGACCAAACTGGCTTTTCTAGGCAAGTAGTGAATAATATTCCATTAATGGTATTGGCAATGATGCCTTTTTTAGCCTTGTTTATGAAGCTATTGTATATAAGAAGCAATAGATATTATGTAGAGCATTTAGTTTTAAATTTTCACCATCACGCTTTTGCTTTTTTTATATTATCCATCATTTTTATACTACCCACCACGTTGATGGAAATAGCAATAATACCTGCAATAATTGCCGTATTTATTTTCCTTTATTTCACCATGAAAAGATATTATGGGCAAGGATACGGAAAGACCTTTTTAAAATTTATGGTTTTCAATTTTTTCTATTTATTTTCTTTCCTTATAACGCTTGGCATTACTTTTATTATTAGCTTCTTGTTGTTTTAATTTATCAAAATCATAGATAGCATCATAAACTGCCTGATGCAGTCGAGGTCGAATATTCATCGTGTATAATTTTCGGTTGTCTCTCGTTGGATATACCCGATTAGACAAGAAAATAACGATTAAATCTTCTGCTGGATCAATCCAAAAGAAAGTACCAGTAAAGCCAGAGTGTCCATAACTGTATCGACTGGCAGATTTAGCCACATAACTTTTTTCCGCATCATATTCGATAAGTGGTTTATCAAAACCTAAACCTCTACGATTGTCCTCATCACAAAATTGACAGCGGGTAAAATCTTGGATGGTTGATTTTTCGATAAATCGCTCGCCACCATAAGTCCCTTCATTCAAATACAACTGTAATAATTTAGCCAAATCAGTTGTATTGCCAAACAAACCCGCATTGCCAGAAATACCAGAAAGCATTGCCGCTGCTTCATCATGTACGGTGCCATGCACTAAACTATTTCTAAAAAAATCATCCTTTTCGGTAGGAATAATATTGTTAACACTAGTTCTTTCTAAAGGATTAAAGATTAGTTTGTTAGCTCCAATCTTTTTATAAAAGGTATTGTATAAATATTGGTCAAAACGCTTTCCTGTTTTTTCTTGAACCAAATCAGGATACATCAAAAAAGATAAGCCTGAGTAAACATAGCCTGGCTCTTTATTTAGTGGAGAAGCCTTGATGAAATTCATCATTTTCCCCTTATATTTTTTATGTAAATAAAGTTTATCGGTAATTTTAACAGGATAGTTTTTATGAGATGTTGTTCTAAAAGTTCGCCCTTTATACTTACCATTTTTCTTTTGTGCTTGTTTCCAAAAGACGATATATGGTTTTAATTGCGCATTATGTGCAAGGATGGAACGAAAATATAACTCCCCCTTATCAGCCCCTTTAAGAGTTGGGAAAGAAGTAGCTAATTTAGTATCTACATCAAATAAACCATCATCTTGCATCCGCATTAGGGCAGGAACAGCCGCTGTCACTTTGGTCACAGAAGCAAGGTCGTAAATGTCTGAAGGCTGAACTGCTTGTCGTTTATCATAAGTATGGAAACCAAAATCTTTTTGGTAAATAATTTGTCCATTTTTAGCGACTAAAATTTGTGCACCAGGATAAGCCATAGAATCTAAGCCTTCTTGGACTATGGTTTCTATATTCTGGGTTAAAAATTCACTATTTATTCCTGTTAATTCAGGTAAACTATAGCCCAAACGCAATTGTCCTTTGGTAATAATACCATCATTGACCTTATAAGTAGCACCAATATTTTTACTTAATTTTCCAACGGTACCAACTGCACCAAAATGAATTTGTCCTACTAGAGATTGGGTATAAGGGTTTGTATTCGGCGTATATAAAAGAGCTTTTGCTTGCTCGATATGTGGGAAATTAATCGCTAAATCCGCTTTTCCAAAAACGGTATAGACCAAATCAATTCTTTTACCTAAATCTCTGATGAAATCTTCTAATACTTGGGAATACCCAGTTTCTACCATTTCATTAATAGAGATAATAGTAACATCGCTATAATTAATTAAATATTTGAAAACTTCACCAGCTTGAGTGCCAGTTGCATCTAAAGGCAGGTTAAAGGATTTCACATCGGTATATTGCTGTAAAATTTTATCAAAATCAACAGTTTTAGTAGCATCCCCAATAGATAGATGAGCAATGCTAATAGCACTTAAATCTTTGAAGGGCAGTAAGCGCTCCTCGTTTTTAAGTAAAACAATGGATTCCAAATTTTCTTGATGATATTGTTCAATACTATCAAGTGAAATTTGACCGAAGCTACTAAGTGGTCCTACAAAAAATAGTACCAGAAGGGAAATTAGTAATCTCATTTTATAATGATTCTGTAGGGTAAACACAGGTTGTTGATGGCTAAATATATTTGTAAATTTTGTATTTGTTTTCACAAAATAGATAGATAATTACAATTTAGGAAGCATTATTACGACTTTTTTTAATATAAAAATTATCATAATTTGTTTATTTGCCAAATATTTAGGGTTTAAAACAGGTAGTAATCAAATTAAATTTTTTAATATTAAAAAATTTAAAATTTAATTAATATATATTTTCACCCATCCGTGTTATTATTCATCCGTGTTATAAAATAAATAACATGGATAGTTTGACATTCGCTTCAAGAGCTAAATTTAGGTACTATTTGGGCAAGAATTAACCATCAAATATTGATGCAATGTCTACGAGAAGGAGCAGCTGATTTTTTAGCGGAAAAGGTAACAGGAGTTAGGCTTAATAACCATCTTCATGAGTATGGCCATACACACGAAGCAGAGATTTGGACGGCTTTCAAAAAAGATATGCTGGGTAACAAGATAGATAATTGGTTGTATCAAGGACCAAATACTAAAAATGGAGAACCTGCTGATTTGGGATATTTTGTAGGTTATAAAATTTGCGAAAGTTATTATAATAAGGCTAAGGACAAACAAAAGGCATTGGAGGATATATTGGTAATTAAAAACTATAAGAAGCTTTACAAGAAAAGTGGTTATGGGGAACAGTTTGAATAGGCTGGGTT
>CAZXYA010000799.1:0-3701 GCA_964644655.1 uncultured Saprospiraceae bacterium
TTAGATTTACTAGATTTTGAAAATCTAGCAAATCTTGGCATTAGCGGTCAACCTGGGTTATCAGTTGTCAGTTTGAAGTACTAAATGGACAACTGATAACCGACAACCAATAATTTTTCCTTATTTTGAGCATTTATTCAAAAACTACTCACCATTCCACTTATGCTCAAAAAAACACCTTTAATCCTCGGTATCTTAACTGGCGCTGCTGCCATATATTTTTATTTAACACTTTATCCAATGTTGCCCATTGGAACGGGTTATGCGGCTAAAAAAATGTGTAGCTGTCATTTTATTGCAGGTCGTTCCCAAGAAAGTATTCAAAAAGACGACTTGGCAAGACCTCCAATCAACTTGACCAGTACGACAATAGATGAAACGGCTAAAACTGCCACTTCTTCTATTTTTGGCTTAGGTACCAAGACTGCCGTTTATCGAGAAAATCTAGGCTGTATTCTATTGGACGGCAAAGATGATTATAATGTCCAGTTGAAACTACCAAAGGTTAAACAGAATAGGATAGCTGAATGGCCCCAAGGAGAAACCGTCAGTCAGGGAAAAATGAAAGGTGTTGATTATGCTGCTTTGAACCAAGCCATCAACAATATTTTTGATGCTTCTTTAAATATGGATAGTATCAAAACTAGAGCAGTTGTAGTGGTTCATAAAGATAGTTTGATTGCTGAAAAATATGCCAATGGTTTTGATAAAGACACGGAAATCTTAGGTTGGTCTATGAATAAGAGTATCACAAGCACCTTGATTGGTATTTTGGTCAAAGCTGGAAAAATGAAGTTGACCGATGACCATCTTTATGACGAATGGACTGATGAGCGCAGTAAAATTACGCTGAATGATATGCTACAAATGCAAAGTGGCTTAGCCTTTGAAGAGAATTATGCGGAAGTATCTGATGTCACCAAGATGTTATTTATGAATGAAGATATTGTCAAAGCAGTCGCTGCTAATCCATTAAGCGATCCTATTGGCAAAAAATGGTCTTATTCTAGTGGTACGACCAATCTAGTGGCAGGACTTATCAAAAAGCATTTTAAAAACCAACAAGACTATCTAAAATTTCCACATGAACAATTATTTAGAAAAATAGGGATGCACTCGATGGTTTTAGAAACCGATGAGTCTGGAAATTATATTGGTTCTTCTTATGGCTATGCTACACCAAGAGATTGGGCTAAGTTTGGCCTATTATATTTAAATGAAGGAAATTGGTATGGCGAACAAATAGTCGATACGTCTTGGGTGAACTTCACGCGCCAACCTGCAGAACATAGCGGTGGTATTTATGGCGGTCACTTTTGGCATAATCACAATCATGCAGCCTATAAAGATGTACCTACAGATATATATTCTTGTAATGGCTTCGAAGGGCAATATGTCTATATCATTCCTTCTAAAGATTTAGTCATTGTACGAATGGGCTTAAATCAAGGCGAAGAATATGATGCCAATGGCTTTTTAAGGGATGTTATTAAAGCAACGACAGGTGGTTAAGCGCTTTTTGAAATTTTATCCTTTATCTAAGGTTAGAATTAGCTGGTATCTATCGTTAAATAGTTAATGATAGATACCATCTATTGTAGTATTTACTGTTAAGTTAGTGTAAAGAATAAATTATTTAACTGCTCTAATAAACAAAATTATAGTATATATCGTTAAAATATTGTATATTGTAAACAAATAGTACTGATTTTCAAGGTAAAAAAGCCACTAAATCAATACTTTATGGCAGATAATTATAAAATTATGCCGTTTCTTACCAACTATTACCAACCTAGTGCAATCTCATATAATTCTACAATTAGTAGAATTATACTAATTACTTAACTTCCAATTACTGATTACCGAAAGAAATTGAGATTTTTTTAATCTCTTAATAATATAGTGTTTCATAGTGTGTAGAGGGCATGTAGTATTATACTACTGCCCTCTTTTATTTTGTTTCAATTGACATTAAAGATGTCAGGAGCGAGGAACCAGATGTCAAATAGACCTAAAATGGCTGACACCTGAATAGTTACCACCTTAAATTATCTAGCTTGTATTGGAACTTTTGGTCGAAAAAAAACATTCTTACTAAATGAAAAAAAATACCGCCATTCCAATATCTAAATATTCCGCTAAGGATACGACAATAAGGGCCTTACAATTCATGCTAATTAGCGTTACCGCTTTCACTATTATGAATACAATGGTCAAATATCTACAACATTTGCCAGCTTTTGAATTGGTCTTTTTTCGCTCTATAGGTTCTTCTGCTATATGTTTTTTTCTATTAATCAAAAGAGGCATTCCCATCTTAGGCAATCAACGTAAATTATTAATTAGCCGAGGTTTAGTTGGCGTAACAGCAATGGTTTTATTTTTTGGAGTCATTAAATTAATTCCATTCGGCTCCGCTGTATCTCTACGCTATGTCTCTCCTATTTTTGCAGGTATTCTTGCCATTTTTATTTTAAAAGAAAAAATTACCCTCTTACAATGGGGCTGTTTCTTCCTAGCTTTTGTGGGCGTCTTATTAATCAAAGGCATAGATACTCGTGTTAGCTTTTTAGGTTTGGGGCTAATCCTCTTATCTGCTTTCTTTAGTGGTCTGGTTTATATTATCATTCGAAAAATTGGTCAACAAGATCATCCTTTAGTCGTTGTCAATTATTTTATGTTCTCAGCTACTTGTATTGGTGGTTTATTTTCCATTTTTAATTGGCAATCTCCTGTTGGTATAGAATGGCTAATACTCTTAAGTATGGGCTTTTTCGGTTTCTTTGGACAACTCTTTATGACCAAAGCCTATCAACTAGCTGCTATTGGAACCGTTGCCCCTATGAAATATTTAGAAGCTGTTTTTGCCTTATTGGTCGGCTGGTTTTTGTTTGGAGAAGGCTATACTATTTTAGGTTTAATCGGTATTGGATTAGTTATTCTTGGAATGATGTTGAATATATATGTGAAACCCAAAGCGTAATTATTGAGCATAGGGCATAAGGCAGAGAAGAGATATAAGCTAGTTGATTGGTTTTAAAAATTTTAATCTCAACTTCAATTCCAGCCTCAAATTCAAATTAATCAAATTCTCAAAATTAAATGTAGGAATTAGCGGGCATTTTTCTTGTTTATTTTTGAAGTTGAAGTTGATTTTGTTCTTGAAGTTTAATTTTTTCTCACCCACTGCCCTAAACCCTCCGCAAAATAACTATCAAAAAATCAACATTTTTTAATAACCATTTTTTGTTTTAAAAATAAAATTTGTTTTAAAAATTTGTTTTAATAAAAATATTTGTTTATATTTGTCCTGTAATTAAAACACAATACAATGGAATTACAAATTTTAATAAGCAAAAAAGGAACAAAAGTTGTTACTGCAAGCAACCTCTATGGTGCTTTAGCATTACCTGAACAACATTATAGTACCATCCTATTAAAATGGATTGATGACTTTTATGAATTTACAGATGGTATTCATAAACCTGTTCGATTGCAAGATTATGCCAAACGAAAAATTGCTAATAATCCAATTTTAAAGGATTATTACTTATCTATTGAGTTGGCTAAAAAGATTGTGTTACGATCTAAAAGTAAATTAAAAAGAAAATTTGCCAATAAATTACATGCTTTACAAAGCAAAGCGGAAGCAGTAGAAGTATTGACACAGGAACAAATTGAAACGGTGCTGGAAGTCGCTA
>CAZXYA010000800.1:0-3675 GCA_964644655.1 uncultured Saprospiraceae bacterium
GCACTCTCCAATGTTTCTAGTATCAAAGCACCACCACCACTCCCTGGCACAAATCCTGATGCCGTTGCACTCATAGGACGAGAACCTTTGGTGGGTGTTCCGTCATGCTTATAAGTCATCACCCGCATCGCATCAAAACCACCCCAAATATACGGCCCATGCTCGCTACTACTGCCTGCTATCATTCGTTTGGCTTTGCCTGCTTGGATGCGCTCAAATGCTAAGAGTATAGCTTCTGTACCCGTCGCACAGGCAGAGGAATTGGTCGTCACTTGATTGCCCAAGCCAATGATGCCTGCCAAATAAGCACTTACCCCACTTGACATGATTTGTGCAACGGTATTGCTACCAAGGCGTTTGACCTTTCCATCATCCAATTTATAAGTGGCCTCTCGTAGCTTTTCAACCCCCGAAAGCCCTGTTCCAAAAATACAACCACTCTCCCAATGGGGTTCATCTTCGGCAAAGGACAAACCGGCATCCTGCCAAGCATCTATGCCTGCCATACAAGCATATAAAATGCCTGAACTCGAAAAATTTCTTAATTGTAAAGGCGATAAGTATTTTAATTTTAGTTCGTCTGATACTGCTGGAATGCCGCCAATACAACAAGAAAATTTCATGGCTTTCAACGCTTCAAAGTACTGAATCCCTGATTTTCCTGCTTTAATGGCCGCTTCAAAATCGGGCAAACCTACACCATTGGGGGCAGCTACTCCTAGGCCAGTAATGACAACTCTTTTATTCATTATTTCTTATTTCTTTAATTTGTTTTCTCGAAACCATTCCAGCTATCGTTCCTTTACAAACTAGTTCATTTTTCACATTTCTCATTTCCACTTGGCATTTTAATTTCCCAAAACGAAAATATTCTTTTTGAGCAATAACCCTAACTTTTTCGTTGGGCAAAACGGGTAAAAAATAGTTCGTCTCATTAGCAACCATCACCATTTCAGGAAGTTTAGTTTCTTCCGTTATCTTATCTCTCATCAAAAAAATGACTAAACAAACCAAACCAATTTGCGCCATTGTTTCCGTTAAAATTACACCTGGGGTAATTGGATTATTAATGAAATGCCCTTTGTAAAAGTAGGAATCTGCGGGGTAAGTATAAGTCCCAATGATGCCGTTTTCATCAACCTGTTCCAAATTGTCAACAAATAAAAAAGGTTTGGTATAAGGAAGTAAGGAGATTATTTTTTCGCTTGTCATTTATTGATTTAGATTAGAGCCTAAAAATGGGCTAAAATAGTATATTTTCAATAATAGCGTGTCAGCTTAAAAATTGATAAAAATCCCTGCCTGCGGCAGGCAGGCGTTGCTAATACTAATCCGTTGCTAAAAAAATGGTTAGCAACGGATTAAGTTAGCAACGGATTTTATATAGGTATGTCGCCCTTTCTGGACTAAAAAATGTCAACTACTTTTGCTTGCTTGATAAACTTGTCCAAATATATGGCAATAAATTTAGTGCTGAACGAAATGCGTCTCTATTCTCTAATCTCTGTTCTTACCTTACCTCATATGCTCCCCACCATCCACAGGTATAATCGCTCCATTTATCCAATAAGCCTCTTTGAGACAAAGCAGCCCAACCACATTTGCCACATCTTCTGGCGTCGTCAATCTATTCGACGGATTTCTAAGTAAACTATGCGCTTTCAGGGTTTCACTATTAGGAATCATCCGAAAAGAGGCGGTATCAGTCATACCTGCTTGAATACAATTTGCTCTAATGCCATAGGGCGCAAACTCTAAGGCAATATTACGAGTGATGGCTTCCAAAACCGCTTTAGCCGCAGAAACTGCTGCATAATTTTCCCATGCTTTTCGATTGCCTTCGCTGGTAAAACTAATAATTCGAGTGTCTTCCGCAAATAATTGTGCTTTAAAAAGTTGTTGTACCCAATCGTATAAGGAAACAGCCATTGCTTCTATCGTCAAATGAAAATCATCATTCTTTAAAATCGGTGTTTCTGTGGAAACCATTGGTTTTAAGTTGCCTTTGGCGATGCTATGAAGGAGTACTTTGACCTTGCCTTTATCTCCTAATTTAATTTTTAATGTGTCAATCAATGCAGTCCGTTTTTCCAGTCTAAGTGCATCTATATTAAAAGAATGAAAAGCAATATTATGGACTTTTATTTTATCAAATTCTTGTTCAATGGCAGGTAGTGTTGATTTTCTATCTCGATGAATAATGCAGATATTTAAGCCTAGTTTGGCTAATTTTTTTGCACTAGCCAAACCTAGTCCAGAAGAACCACCCAATATAATTGCCCAGTAATTTTTGCCTTGAAATTCTTTATTCATTTGTTCAAAAATTAGGTAAGTTCTCAATGTATCGACGAATGAATTCGTCTCTTTATATCACCAATAAGCGACGAATTCATTCGATCTGTACAAATAAAAAAGAAGCAATTTTAGCAGGATTAACTTGCTAAACTAGTAGGATAGGTTGTACGGATAAGGCGGATTTAGCGGATTTTTACGGATTTCTAAATATGACGTTAAAAAACCCGTATTAAATCCGCCTAATCTGCTAAATCCGTACAACCTATACTGTCTAATTTATTATGCTTTAAGATAAAAATCCTGAAAATAAATTTATCCGTACAGGTCGAATGAATTCGGTACATCCTCACCATTCCAACAAAACCTTTTGTGCAGAGAAACCAGGACCAAAACTTAGCATCAACCCTTTTTCTCCCATAGGTATATCCTTCTCTAAAAAGCGTTCTAAAACATATAAAACAGTCGCACTAGACATATTGCCATAGGAGCGCAAGACCTCTTTGGTATCATCAATATTTTTACCAAGTACCCCAAATAAACCTTCAATAGTCTGAACGATTTTTTTACCGCCAGGGTGAAAAACCAAATGGTCGATTTCCTCAATAGTGGTATTAGATTTTGCTAAAAAAGGGTGAATAATTTTTGGAAAATGAGCCGCAATTGTTTCTGGTACACTTGGGTCTAAAACCATGTGTAGGCCAGAATTTTTTAAGGCAAACCCCATCATGTGGGTCGCATCAAAAAAATGATACATATCTTCGTTCTTAACAATAGGCCCTTCATCTTTTTCATTAGAAGACAATAAAACACAAGCTGCGCCGTCTCCAAAAATGGCAGCACTAACAATATTGACCATTGAAAAATCTTCCTGCTGAAAGGTAGACATTGGAGACTCTACAGCAATAACAGCTGCCCGTTTACCGAGGTTTGCTTTTAGAAAATTTTTGGCATAAATAACCCCAGATACACCCGCAGCACAACCCATTTTTGTAACAGGCAATCGAACAATATCTTGTCGAAGGCCCACTCGATTAATCAGATAGGCATCAACAGACGGAATCATAAAGCCCGTACAACTTACTGTAATAATATAATCTAAATCTTCCGCTGCCCAATCTGCTTTTTCTAATGCTTTGCGTAAAGCACCTTCCGCTAAAGGCAAAGTCCCTTGAATATAGATGTTATTTTTTTCCTCAAAACTACGAGGAACGAACATATCATCGGCATCTAAAATGGAATAACGTCTATCAATGCCTGCATTCCCAATAATTTTGACCACTTTTCGCTGAAATCGTTCTTCCTGTCCTGTCAACCATGTTTTGACATAAGGAATAATCTCCTTGGTTGTTCGAGAATAAGGAGGTAATTGAGTGGCAACTG
>CAZXYA010000801.1:0-3668 GCA_964644655.1 uncultured Saprospiraceae bacterium
TACGGGTTTATTTTTTGAGGGAAAATAGTATGAAGAAGAGTCAACTTCTGAACCGTTTGCGGATGGAGTGCTAGAAGCCGCTGAAAATTAATAGTAATTGTGTGTTGGTACTTATAAAGGTAAAACACTTAAATAAGTGGATTAGTTGCTTTGCCAACAGAAAGCGTAATTAATCCTAAAATCAAGCAGCTCCCTCATATGCCTCCATTAGCCAGCCAATTAATTCGTTATCTACTTGGTCCGCAGTCGTTAAACGTACTCGATGCGTACACATACTGCCAAATGGTCCAGAATTTTCCAAGCGGTCCATCGTCGGTTTGCCTTTAATTTTCAGACCTAAATCAATCCTGGTTTTAGTGGCAGGTTTAATCAAGGCAAATTGTTTTTTCCGAATCATACTAACCGCACTTTTCTTAGGCGTTTGCGTAATATCTGTCCCAAATTTTTCAATCGCTGCTACCAATGCTTCATAAATGGGTTTTAGGGATTCTTTTCCTTTATATTGATTCGCCAATAAGTCGTCTGCCTCCTGAGAAGCCGCATCCGATTTTTTGGATTTATGCGCTACAAAATTAGCGTAGCCATAAGTGAAACCATGTTCGGACTTTAAATAATCAATAATGGCTTTATGTTTTTCAATCTTTGTAGCATGGACTATTTTAATCCAATGAGTTAACGATTTTCCTGTTTTTTCTAAGAGACCTTTTTCCATAAAATTGATATTATTTTTATTGCGTTCCTTTGCCATCCAAAGGTAAATAATTAAACTTATTCATTCCATTAAATGTTATTTTTAACAACAATTTTATCAAGTAAAATAACCAAAAATGTCTAAAAAAATCCTAGCTTTTGGTGCGAGCAACAGCAAAAATTCCATTAATAAAAAATTCGCCACCTTTGCGGCCAATCAAATAGCAGATGCAGAGATTACACTATTGGATTTAAATGATTTTGAAATGCCTATTTATAGCATTGATCGAGAACAGGAAGGTGGTGTCCCCAACTTAGCAAAGCAATTCAAAAGTCATATTCAAAACGCAGATGGCATTATTGTTTCTTTAGCAGAACATAATGGTTCTTTTACTACAGCTTATAAAAACATTTACGATTGGATGTCTAGGTTAGAAGGAAGTGTTTGGGAACAACAAACAATGTTTCTATTGTCTACTTCTCCTGGTGGTCGAGGCGGGAAAACAGTTTTGGATGCTACCTAAAATACATTCATCCAAAAGTATTTTGGACCGAGCTTAACGAGCATTTTTTCAAGGAGTTTAAAACGACTTCAATCGAAGCCCCACAAAAAAAGTCCGAGGCGCACCAGGTCCATAAATAAAATTACTATCTCTATCCTTTCCTATATCAAAATCATCTTGGTAAGCATTGGTAATATTTTTTACCCCAGCAAAAACTTCTAAGCCACTATCTAAATTTTTTAAATTAAATGTATAGCCTGTTTTGATGCTTAATTCTGTAAAGGCTTGTGATTGCACATATTCATCTGATTCTACGCCAGGTGCACCAGCAAAGTGGGCAATGGTCATTTTGCCTGTATACACTACATTTAGCGTTGTATTAAATTGTTTGGTAGGAAAAAAGGAAAGCGTGGCATAGCCATATTCATTCGGTGTTCTTAAAAATTCTCGAAGTGGTCGGAGGCCCTCAATATTATCTACGGCTTGGTCAAATAAGCTTGATTGAATCGTTGCCCCAACTTCTAATTGTGCTTTTTGTCGATAATTGGCTCTTAGTTCTAGCGTTCCTCCTTTGACGGTTGAACCTGGGCCATTGCGCTTTTCAAAGCGTTCTCCGAAAGCATCTTCGCCAATCGGCTGCAAAAAGAAAGCATTATCTAAATGGGTATAAAAACCTTCTATAGTAAAGCCCGCCACAAAATTTTCGGTCACCTTGTCATAATTAACCGAGCCACTAATACTATTGGACCGTTCTTCTTTCAAATCAGGAGATAGAGAAATTCTAGAAATGCCTCCTCCTGCAAAAGCAATATGTAAATCGGCATCAAAGGCTTGTGGCGCTCGGAAACCAGTTCCCCAAGTCAAGCGAAATTGAGTGGATAATTGTGGTCGATATAAGAAGGAAACTCTAGGGCTTAAAATTGTTTGACCTACCAAATTATGCCTATCCGCTCGCACACCTGTTAATACTGTAAGTTTTTCATTTAATGCCCAATCACTTTGCAAAAAGAACCCTAAATTTTTGGTTAATTGGTCCACTTTATAATTATAAGCATCAATCACATCTAATACATCATCTACTACATATTCACCGCCAAAAGTGACCACATTATTGCCAATACCTAGAAAATTATTGAAACGATGATTTACCTGTAAACCACCTTGTAAAGTCGTATTGTCAGAAGTACCAAAAGGTGCATTTAATTGATAGTCTATAATGTCCGCAGGTTCATCAGGAGTAATGCCTGTAAAGTGAATTCTATCGGTGTTTTGCCCAGCTAAATAGGTAATAAAAGAGCTATTATCTCCATTAAAATTGATTTGGTAATCCAAACTTCCCATCCAAACATCATGTGTTCTTTCTTCAGCTTGCAGAGCTAAATGCGCTGGTTTGTCCACCATTTCTCCACCGTAGCGGTATTCGTTTAAACTGCTTAAACTAATTTCTAATTTTTGATTGTCTTTTGGGTGAAAAAATAAATTGGCACCAAAAGAATTATTTTTCAAACTTGGCAATTCTGAAAAATTATCTCCATTATGGTCGTACCAATCTCTATTCCGATTATTGACAAAAATGGAAACGCCGCCATTGCCTTTTTGATTTAAAACCGTTGCATTACCAGAAAGTATTCTATCTGTGGCTGACCCATTAATATTTTGCAAAGTATAGCCTACATCATAGCCACTTTCTTTAGGAATTTTGGTGATTACATTCACCGTTCCGCCAATCGCACTTGATCCATATAGGGCAGAACCTCCTCCTCTAACCACTTCGATTCGTTCGACCATATTTGCAGGAATTTGTTCCATGCCATATAAGCCTGTTAATGGGCTAAAAATAGGTCTTCCATTGATGACAATTTGAGAATAACCACCACCTAAGCCATTCATGCGCAACTGAGTATAATTACAAGTTTGGCAATCAGTTTCTACTCTAAGCCCCGGTTGAAATTTTAATCCTTCAGAAAGATTACAGGCTTGCACATTATCCAATGTTTTGCTCGAAATAATATTAACGATGACGGGAGATTGCGTTTGTCTTTTGAAGGTTTTAGTACCTGTAACGACTACTTGGTCGATTAAAATTTGAGTAGGAGTTAAGTCAAAATCTAAATTAATTATTGATTTATTTTCGTCCATTATAATTTGTTGCTCTTTAGATTCATAACCAACCATAGAGGCAATAAGGGTTACTTCGCCATAAGGCACATTTGCAATAGTGAACTTACCCGCTAAGTCTGTTACCGTACCTAAACTAGTTCCTTTGATTTGGATATTGGCAAATTCTATTTTTTCTCCTGCATGAGCAATTTGACCTTGAATCGTTGCGGTTTGGGCCATCCCAAAAAAAGTAGTAGCGAGCGTTAGAATTATCGTAAAAAAGTATTTCATTATTTTTCTTTATTTGACCCTTTAGGGGATATTTAGTTCTTGACAGAAAACAGTCTAATATTTTTTGTAGTACAACAAAAACCT
>CAZXYA010000802.1:0-3664 GCA_964644655.1 uncultured Saprospiraceae bacterium
GAAACGGTATTGACTTATGAAGGAACCCATGATATTCATCTTTTGATAACAGGGATGGCGGTGACTGGATTGAATGCGTTTAAGTAAGCAACTTTTAAATTTAATTCTCTTTTTTATTTTTTCTAAAATGTAGAAAGGTTCCAAGAGAGACCAATAATAAGCCTATGGGTGTTAAAAAGAAAAGATTACTGGTACCGTTTTTCACGGTGAAATATATTTGAGCTGTCAAGACAAGAATACCAATAATTGAAAGTGTTAAACCTAATTTTTTCATATTAATTTCGTGTTGAATCTTAACTAGAATCCATCTTCATTTGATGAGTTTAATTTAAGATTATTAGTTTATTCTCTTTTATTTCATATAAATCGTTTTTCTCTTTTACACCATCACCGGATCTTCCCCCTTTAATGGGTCTTGATTTAAAAGTGTGGCTACAGCATAATACAACCTCGGTAGTTTTTCCTCAAACTCCTCCCCTTGTTCAAAAAAGGTCTCTATACAAACGGAGAACATTTCTAGCATATTGATCCCCCCATAGTCTTTCATAAAAGTGTGTTGCCCTTGTTTGATTTGCATCATCTTTTTGACGCCTTCTATTTCCCAAGCTTCCATGCTTTCCTTTTCAAAGAAAGCATTGTATGCGAGCCTAAATCTATTTTCTTCGTGTAGTGCATGTGCTATTTCATGTAAGGCAACATTCATCGCATCATCGGGGATGAGGTATCCTTCCTTGACACTAGGCCAACTAAGGACGATGCAGCGTTCTTGAAAATCAACATGACCCAATAGATTTTGAAAATGCAAAAAGTTGTAGTTGCTAGGTACAATGATGATTTTTCTGAAGCGATTGATTTTGAAGTTTTTCAATCCAAAAGTAATCTGTATAAGAGCACTAGTTATTAGTACAATCATCTCGTGCGTTACAATCGGAAAGTTGTTGGGTGTAAAATCTAGGGTGGCAGAAGCAATCATTACCCTACGTCTGAACTTTTTCTTGTTGTCTGGAGATAGTCCTCGATAATACGTATTGTATTTCATGAGGACAGGCTCTACGTACATAGGTATGTTGATTGGGAAAATACTTCTGCGGATATTTTTAAATAAATCTGAAAGCATGGTTAACTATAGTTTTAAAGTACACTTTTTATATTTAAGTATAAATGTCCAATTAGTATTACAAAACCAAAACTTAAAAGCGTGCCAATCAATATATACTCTGTTAATTTTCTATCAATTGAATCCTTTAAGTCTCCAAATCTAAATACCGATTTAGCGGCTAATAAAGATCCAATTCCCTGTAGGTTTCCACTCAGTTTAAACCCAAAAACAAAGAGCCTTTCTAGAATCCCAATGTAGCTACCAGCATTAGTTAGAGAATCTTCATCTACATCTTCGTTTTCAGGTTGCCATTTTGAAATTATTACTTTTATTAGATGTGAACTCACTGTTGTTATTAACAAAATTGCCAAGATGAATAGCATGAAATGATTTGAATCGGTTCCTTGAATGATGCTTGCTATCCATGGAGAATACCAGTTGGTGATCACTATTATCACTAGGATGTGCATGATTTGATCAGTTATAAAAACTGCTCTTTTGTCTTCTTGGTCTTGATTGTATAGTTTCCAAATATCTATAAGTAAATGGGTTGCTACGAATATGGCTATACCTTTCCAGTATTCGGTTGACATCGTTATGGCAAATGTTAATACTCCATGTATTAATACATGCAGGTATAGGTGTTTTGATTTTATTTTTTCATGCTGTTTATCATGTAGTGTTTTTCTTGCCTGGAGTAAAAAATCACCTACAAAATGCGCAATTAAAAATTTAATAAATAATATCATTTTTGGTTTAATCTACTATTTAGTTCTTCAATAAAATAAGATTGCATCAGAGTAATCTCATTATAGCCTGCTCTACTTAGGCTAGCGTTTATTGTGCTTTGAGATCTTTTTAGTTTTTTCGCTAAATTCTTTTGAGTCAAATTGGAGTTGCTTATGGCTACTTCTATGATTTTTGCGTTTGTTGGAGTCCAGTTATCAATAGTTAATGACAGTAAACGTAGATTTAAATTCCAATTTTTGTCAAATTCTTCCCAGGGCGTTTTAATGGCTATTCGCCTTTTTTTCAAATTTTCAAAACAATGACCAGAATTAGTATAGGCTTCTCCATTTGATTCTGATATTCTTCTCGCCTTAAATTGCTGCTTGCCTATTCCGATAGCAAGTCTGACATCCAAATTTTTATTCTGCTTTATTCTTGCTTTTATTTCTAAGGCTGTCTGTAGCCCCTCTTCTGGTTTAACTTCTAGTTGAAACATATCTCCTCTGAAAATTTCCCAAACCTTTGGAGATTTTCCTTTCTTAGATAAAATGTTTTTTAGGCTTTTCAACCATTCTGTTGCATCACTTTTTCTAGAGCCGATTATGTCGCCAGTTACTATTGCTACCGTTTTGTGTGTCATTTATTCACTTGCTTTTGGCTGAAAATCAAATGTATCGTATTTATATCGCCTTCTGAATCACAATTTAAATTAGTGCTTATAGAACCGTTTTCACTTGAGCAATTCTCATTTGTTACTGTGGCTTCAATTTCGCATTCAGGGCATCCACATTCTATGGTAAATGATGCTTCTGCCGTTCCACATAACGCATCCGTAACAATAACAAAATAAGTACCAGGAGCTGCAGGTGGATCTATATCTTCTCCATCATTATTACCGTCAATTCCTTCTTCAGTATGATAATCTAATACAAGAGGTTCATTTTGGTCTTCAGGTTGAAAATCCCAAATCACATCATAAGGAGCGGCCCCTCCTGTGATAGTTAGGTCAATTGATCCATCTTCACAATTTTCTGCGTGAGTGGCGTTATTAATTTCTGCAGTCAATGGAGTTTCCTGACCAGACAGTATACTAGCAGATAAAATTATTACTAAAAAAACATAAAGTGTAGCTCTATTCATTCTTATTTTTTTTTAAATCACTTATCTTTGGAATGTATCAATATCTTGGCCTTAATGATGTCATTGAATCCCTACTTCTAAGGCTCTCAATATCGCGTCTTTCGCCAATAGACTCATCTGAAAAAAGGTCAACTTTTGGCAAGTAAAAATTGAATCCTTTATCCACCATACGAATGAGGTATGACTTTTTAGATTTATCACTAAATTCATAAACAATGATTAAAGTATTAATATCAGGAAAATGATATTCTGAAATTTTCTTTTTTTCTCTAATCAAAATATTCGGCAAAAGATAAAGGTGGGAGTGAACGTCCTTTTCTTTCCATTCCTCATTATGTTTATTAGCTGCAACTATTAGGAAGTTATTTGATACAGTGCTTCTGCATAGTGCATTGAACCGAAGACTATCCCAACAAGCGTGCAGCAGTTCATAAGAGCCTGCTGGTAGCGAAATATCGATGGGGATTTGTGTACATTTTATTATTGGATTAGAATCTTCAGAAGTCACTAACTCACAATGTGAGGTTATATCTATAGGAGCCAATGAGTCTTGCGCATGCAAAATACATACTGAAAATAAATAAACAAAAAATATTAATCTCATACAAAACAAATTGAAACTATTTTAAAAAAGGAATTTATTAACTTAAGTTTCGGTAGTTATTTTAAAGTAATTGGGGTTAAAAATTTGTATTA
>CAZXYA010000803.1:0-3662 GCA_964644655.1 uncultured Saprospiraceae bacterium
ACTTGCGCTTTAAAAGTGTCAACTACTTTTGTATGCTGGATAAACTTGTCCATTTTTTTTACAATAAAAGAATTATTCCACCCCAAAAATAAGGTGCACTAAGATTTTCGTGTGCATGGACGAGATACTTTCGTTTTACTTTTGCTAAAGCTGATGCCTCATTTGATCCATCGTGCAGATAGTGATGAAGTTGTATCATCAATTGGTGCGTAACATAATCATCTACTTCCCATAAGGTGGAAATAATTTGCTTTACCCCAGCCTGTTTAAAATCTCTTGCTAAACTATAAACACCTTCTCCTTCTTGATTTACGCCAATTGCTGTTTGGCAAGCAGAAAGAATAGCTAAAGGAATATTTATCTTTAAATTAGCAATTTCAAATCCGTATAAATTTTCAATTGAATCTCTATATTTTTGATGTCTAAAGATAATTCTATTATTGTTTAAAGTGGCATTATCGGATTGTGCGTGCAACGCTAAATGAATAATATCCCACTTCTTCTTGTTAAGAGAATTAAGGAAATGGGTTTTCGTACTTGCCTGTCCCGAAATAGTTTGCACCTTTTCTCGTCCCCAAATTTTTGATATTGTTTCCACTTCTTCTTGACTATAAAATAATTCATTATACGACGACCCTCTCTTTACAGGAAATTTAGGTAGGCTACTCCCCGAGAAAGAATAAGCTGCTATTTTAGATTTTTTGGATAATTGGGACGGTTCTAAAAAATTATCCATCAAATTTTTTAGAGAAAACGCATAAGTGATTTCATACTTATGTATTAGATACGGCAATTCCGTATTAGCAGGATTATTTACTGGTTGATATAAAAGGCTACCTATAGGATACCCTCCAAAAGAAGCATCTTGGATAGTAAATACATTAGAGGTTAAAAAGGGAGTGACAGGTTGAATAAACTGGTGGTAAATAGCATAAGCATTTTGACAAAACAACTTTTTCTTAGATAAGTCGGCAAATAAAAAAGGTTCTCTTATAGCTTGTTGATAAGCCATCAATACATCCTTGTGATTATGTGGTAATTGATTTCGATAATAAACAAATGTATCTGGAGTCATTGCCAAAACACACCAAAATCTATCATTAAAATGATATTGTAAAATACTAGCTTTTTGCTTTTTTAAATAAGGACGAATTTGATTATAAGTAGGGATAATCTGCTGTATCCTTTGTTTATAATAAGCAGGATGTTGCTCCTCAATTTCTTTCGCCACATTATGTAGTTCGGACTGATATTTTAGTAAATCTATTTGCTTACTGACGTTTAACTCATTGGTTGATTGTAGTTGATCTATTCTTGCTTTTAAAGCCCGTTTTTTAGATAGTAATTTGGACGAATCTTTTTTTCCATTCCACATATCACGATACAATATCGTGGATTTCAAACGATCTGTATATTTATTCGCTAAATCAAGATAAGAAATTTGATTTTGAGCATCATATAATAATAAGGCCGCTTCAATCGCATTAGAATAAATTCTATTAACTAGTTCTTTTTGAAAAACTAATTGCACAGAATTTTCTGTGGATGCAAAACCATACATCACAGAGTCAATTTTTTCAAAAATTAATAAAGCATTGGTCAGGTATTTTTTATTGATAGGATATTTTCTTCCTGCTTTTACGTAACAACTTGCTATTTCACCAAGTGTGTAAAAATTAACTTGATTCGCAGATAAACTTTGATTCATAAATGCCTGTAGGTCCACTATATCAGCATGTAGAGGTGCACGCGCTAATATATCATACTGCATATAATAAACAGCAGAATCATAAATGCCCAATTGTTGGTAAGACCAATTCAAAGAATACCTTGCTCTTCCAAAAAATAACTCATCAGGATAATCTAGTTTTTCATAAAAATCTATTGCTTTTTTATTGTAATTAATTGCTTTCCTATACGCACCAGTTACTTCGAAGTATTTACCCAAAAGCCTATCTTTGTTAGCGTAGGTAAGAGATTGCTCCGGGAAAGCCAGTTCTAATTTGTCAAAAAAACTAAAAAAAGCACTAGAATCTTGTTCGTAAATATGTAAAATCAGTCGGTTACGATAAAATTCTTGTAATCTTTCATTATTACCTTTTTTACTTTCTCCATACGCTATTGCTTTATCATGCTCGATAATGGACTCCTCGTAGTTTTCTAGTTTCCTATATATATCTCCCTTGATACTATGTAGTCTGCCTAGTAACATAGTATCATATTTAATAAATTTATTAGCTTGTATTAATGCTAAGTTAATAGCTGACAACCCTTTGTAGTGATTTCTTTTAAATAATCCAGATATAGCCATTCCTATATAGGGCTTTATCATAGATGAAAGGAGTATTGAGTCTTTAAACAATAACTGCTCAACTACATCCATATAATGAATGCAAGAATCTAGTTTGGTAGAAAATTCTCTATATGCAAATCCTAACTCACAATTCACTTCAATATTTTTCTTATGCCCAGGCGGATAAATAGAAGCATATAATTTTTGTGCTTTAAATAAATGATTAAATGTCTCTTTTCCCCATCTTTTTTTACTGTAGAGCCATCCTTTATTAAAATGATAGTCAGCTAATATCTCATTTTGGCTAACGATGTTATTAATATTAATTTCTTCAATTTCTTCTACATACTTTTGGGCAAATTCATCTTTATTCAACCATAAATAATTGTAGCTAAGTTGGTTTAAACAATAAAGTCGCTCAGACAAACAAATAGAAGAATCATTTAATATTTTTATGAAAACTTCATTTGACTCTTCATACGCTTTTTCCAATTTTAGAGAGTCTGCATTATAGAATCTTAAATTGAGTGTATCTTTATGTGGATAATCCAATAAGTTGGAAGGAAATATCTTCTCTTTTGTTGGGGTGGAGTAACAGCTATTAAACAGTAAACTGCTTGCCAGAAGAACACAGAATAAAACAAAACGGTTTTCTTTTATAAAGTCTATTAACAAAATTTTCAATAAAAGCACCATTATAATTCTTGAAAAAGTTTAGTTGGCTGAAGAAGAAGAATATCACAATCTTAGTTATTTTATCTCCCAAAAAGTGTTGCAAAATAACATTTTTATCTCCAAAAAAGTGTTATATACTATTAATTTTATCTCCAAAAAAGTGTCTACCTATTGTATTTAGATTGCATTATTTAAAAGCAAAATCACTTATTACGTCCATCTTAGTAACGACGAAATAATAAATCCATTAGGGCGAACGAAAAGTCATAATCGTAATATGTAATCTCCTGATAAAAGAAAGCCGTATACGAACGACGTTCCTTAAAGGAACGTTATTCGTATTCAGATCAATGAGTTATATATTATAAAAATGACTTTTCGTTCGCCCTGTAAATCCATCAAATTGGACGAGTTTATTTTATTTCCCGTTCCATAGCAGGGCTACGGAAATATTTTTGAGGAAAAGTGGGAGCAAAAGAAGTCGCCCAATGGTGGAGTTATTGTTTTGCCGTTACTTTGTACAAATAAATGCTCCTTCTTAAAATTATAACTTTCTGATTTTAGTGCGTTTTTTAATTTTAATTTGCATTTTAAGTTTAATTCATTCCTCATACCTCCATAGCCAGTATCTTTACACCCGAAAAAATTATTCACACAATCCAATCACATTGCAAATAATCGCCAAAACCTTCCA
>CAZXYA010000804.1:0-3654 GCA_964644655.1 uncultured Saprospiraceae bacterium
TGATTCCAAGTTGAAAACTTGGAATATCGGCATCGTGCAAACTTGAGGCATCGGAATAATGTTAGGTTTATCTTGTTCATGATTTTTGATTTGTTTTGCAAGGTAGGAAATCTAAGGGTAAGGGGCAATTGTTGCTAATAGTACTGAATCTTGGTTACTAACTTAAATAGAATAATGACCAGTTATAAAGAAAAGTGTACTATCTACAAAGTCAGGCGAACATTCCTAAAGAAATCTGGATGTGAGAGTTAAAGTCTAATTAATTTCAACCTTAGACGGGCTAATTATTGGCTTGCAAAAAGATGATTTTTTGCAAAAAAAAGCGAATTAGAAAACAGACTTGGTTTGAGTTTGCTCGATTATGAAGATGGAGAGGTAGTACTTATTTTGATTTGTATTAGATACTCCAATAAAAAGAACCGAATCTTTCAAGAAAATAGAAGCTAAAAATTAGATTTTTCTTTTTTCTCAAAAGATTTATTACCTTCATTTCATTCTTTGTGGGAAAACAAAGAAATATTCTCTACTTAGTATTATTGAAAATAACATACTGCACTTAAATTTAGTACAGGGCACTCTGCTCTTACTTATGAGAAAACTATTTCGCTACCACAGATACGAATACTTTTGTAATGACTGAATGGGGCTTTGTTCCTGCCTAGAAATTATTCTTGATATAATTTACAGTACGATATCGATACAAAGCTTTGCTTCATAAAATAATAGGAATCTTGGTTTAAAAATTTCATATTTTAAAGGTAATATAGCAGGTTTTGGGGGTGAGAATATATAAATTAACTAGCACAAATCAAAAATAAATTAGATGAAACAGTTTACTCAGTCCGAAGTGTATCCAGTTAAAAATAATGGTTCTATAATTCGGCTTTCTATTGAAATTGGTTTTGGTCAATCTTCTTTAACTGATGTTTACTTAGATGGAAAACTAATCAATGACAGATTAAAGGATTCGATGTCTGGATTGGAACTCGGCCTGGACACAAATTTAATATATAAAGAATTAATTTGTAATACTGCAGTTTACGATATCCAACCAGATACAAATCAAACCAGTTATGGTTTTATATTGAGGAGAGGAAAAAGAGTATTAAGAATGCCTAAACAAAAATGTAAAGTTCAGAAAGCTGGAGATGTAGTTTTTTATACGACAAAAGTTTTATTTATAGGTTAACTAAATTAAATGTAATGAGAATATTTAAATACTTATGTTTACTAGTGCTATTCACTAACAGTAATATTAATTCAAATGCACAAGTTGATTCTACAATTACTTTAGATTTGTTAAGAGTGCCAAATTCGCCAGCTTTTACAATACTTGGTATTGCACCTACAAGTATAGAAGAACCTACTAATCCTACTGATTTGCTCGTATCAGTTAGAAATGCGACAGATAATTTACAGTCATTTCCTTCTTCGTATTCATTAGATTTTGCACCTGGATGGGTATTTGGAGGTGAAAAAATAACTTACGAAGAATTTGCAAATGATAAAATCAGAAATTCAATTGTACAGAATTCTATGATTTCATTAGCAACTAATTCCTTTAAAGATAAAGATTCAATTGAGGTGACTCAATTTGGTATAGGTTTTAAAATATCTTTAAAAAGAGGGAAAATTGATGAGCAGTTAAATAATTTAAAAGAACAGAAAGATACTATTTATGGAGTTTTAAATAATTTATTAAAAGATAGAGCTAAATACATAGAAGCGATTCGAAGTGATTCCGATATTTTACAGCAGGAAGATGAAATTTTAAAGAGTTTGATTGAGAATAAAGAAGAGGGTAATACATCCATTACAGATGAAGAGATTGCAAATCAGTATAAAAAGATTAAAGCAATTGAGGATAATTTATTCCAAAATGTAATGGATTCTTTGCAAAACAAAAATGAAAAAGAACTCAAACAGTTAAATGACATTGCAAGTAGAATTAAATTTGAAAGAACAGGATTGAAACTGGATTTAGCAGGAGGGATTAATTGGGATTTTAAGAACAGTAAATTTGAAAGCGGCGAGGTTGCTAAATACGGAGTTTGGTTAACAGGAGGGAATGTCTGGAAAGCTAAAAAATCATCAGTTTCTTTACTTGGAACTACAAGGCTTTTATTTTCCCCAAATGAAACATTTGAATTGGAATCACAAACTTTAGTTGAAGATAATCTAAGATTAGATTTTGGGGCAAGATTAATATACAGAACACTTGATAGTAACTTTTCTATTTCAGCAGAATCTTTGTATAGAACCGTTTTGAATAATGAAAATATTGAAGATACTCATAAAATTTCCTTCAATCTTGATTACCATGTTGGCAATAATAAAAATTTAACATTAAGTATTGGAAGAAATTTTGACGGTAATTTTGAGCAAGATGGAAACTTAATCGCTTTATTAAATTTTGTTTCTGGATTTGGTTCAAAAAGACCTTTTAAATAGATAGTATTTTCCGAATTAAGTTAATTACGACAATTGACCTATTTTTAAATGCACAACCTAATAAATAGATGAAAAATAATTTATTAACTATACCAGTAATACTCGCTATATCTATTCTATGTGGACTGTTGGCCTATATTCAGTCAATGAAGTACTTAGCAGATGCTGTAATTGAGCCTAAGATTGAAAAGACCAAAAAATATTATATTGGAAAGGATTCATTATATGTTTCGCCACTACTAAATGATGTATCCGAAGTAACTGTTAAAGGTTCAGAAAAGAAATGGTATTTTAATATATTTCCTGCTTCTTTAGCATGGATAGTCTTTCATAGTTTATGTATTTCTATAGGATTAGTTTTTACTATATTTTTACTATATTTAATAGTTAAAATGGTTGCTAAATTTGAAATAGATTACTGGTCTATTCAAACTATCTTACCTATCTCTCTAATGCTTGTGATAGTATTCCTATTCACTTGGAATATGTTCATATCAAGTTACCGAGTAAATAATTTAGTAACAGGCGAAGAGATTATGAGTTATTTCAAAATTGGATTTAATGAACCCAAAGAAGTTATTGGGAATGTTACCGCTATATTCTTTTTTATGGGCTTTGTGGCTTTATTCGGAATTACTATTGTAAATATTGTTATTAGTAATATTATGGCAGATGCCCAAGAGTCAGGAGAAAATTTAGTTGATGATTATAGATTATTGAGAGATAATTTAAATGTATTTGCTCTTTTTTCTGGACTATTAGTTGTGGTACCCATCATCGGTACTAAATTGCAAAGAAATATGATTGTTGAACAATTGGAAGGTGCTGCCATCATTTTTCCTGATGAATTTATTTATGCTTACGGTCTTTCCTTTACGCTAATTCTAGCTTTATTTTTTCTACCTTCATTAAGCTATTTGAAATACATGAAAAAAGAAAGAGCCATTGAGTTAGAGGAAGAGAATTCTGGATGGTGGAAAATAGGAACGGAGTCTATGGAAGATATAAAAATAATGTTTGCTATTGCATTGCCCTTCATCAGTAGCCTATTACAACCATTTATTGAGTAATTGATTTAAGAAATCGGATAGTTATTTTTTTAATAAATAGAATAAAGTATAATGTGATAATATGAATAAAGAAAACCCCCGATGTCTTAAGTTTGGTACGACACGAAGTCGTTTGATATATTGTTAAACAACT
>CAZXYA010000805.1:0-3638 GCA_964644655.1 uncultured Saprospiraceae bacterium
ATGCTGATACCCCCCATGATTAATATCATTCCGTAACATTCCTAATTGGATAAAAAGAGCAGCTCCTTCTTGGATGAAGGGAGAAGCAAGTAGCTTACGTGTGAGGGGCGTATGATCTCGGTTTTTCTTTTGCCATTTGGACTTAGGCAATTGATGGTGATAAATGGTAAATGCATTGCCAATTATTACTCTAGGAGTAGCAACTGTCTCTTCAAAAAAAACTCGATCAATCGTTTCTTGAAAATGCAGACATAGATAAGTAATAAACCCTTCTCGTAGTTGGGTAATGCTTTGTTGAATTAATCCATGCTGTCGACACCATTTGCTAGCGGCTAACCAAATCAAAGGATCATTGGATTGGAAGGATTGTATCTTTTTTTGCAATTCTTGTATCACTGCTGTGAGAGGAGGGACAATGGCTTCTTCCTTTGAAATTTGATCTAGTACGTTGTGTAATTCCTGAAACGGATATGCTTGTAATTGTTTTCCTCGATTGGTTTGTAATAAAGGGATAAGGGTTTGAATTTTCTCATTTAGTTGTTGAAGGTTAAGGGTGGCAATGTCTTTCTTTGGCTGTAAGGAGGCCAAACTTTTTTGTGTCAACTCACTTAGGTGATGTATTTGACCATATTGCTTAAAATCAGTTGCCGCCTTGGTCCAATCTTGTAAATCGGAAAAGCTGGTCAAGTCGATGATTGGCGCAATTCGATCCGTAGGATTTGGATATTTTTGATCTAGCTCTTTTATACTGCCTAATACCTCTATAGCACCATAGCAAATTTTCTTTACCTGAATATCCTTCAATGCTTTTGCATAATTCAATAGAACCGTTTGTAGCATAGGAAGAGATCGAAAGCCATGCGTAATATCTAAATATACTTCATCCTCCGATTCTAAACATTCGTATAGCTGCTCAAATAGTTGCCATATTTCTGCTTCCGAAATACCTCTTGGAATATTTTTTATGGGAATAAAAGTCAAATATTCATATGCCTGTAGACGATGTGCTAATCCTTTTCCTTGATAGAATTTTCCTTCCCAATTATTATCATTAGCTTCAGGTGTTAAGAAGATAAATATTTTATCTTTTTTAGTCCAATCATTACATATCCATTGTACCATAGCCTCTTGAAAAAAACGGACTTGGGTACTCTGAAATTCCCCAAAGGTATAGTGACATTCTTTATAATGACTGTTCCCCAAAAATGATAATAAGACCCTTCTTGCCATGTAAAAGTTTGTTTAGGAATACTATGTTTATCCAATTAAAAATGTCAAAGAACATGATATTAACATATTGACTACAATTTTAATAAGATAATTTGCTATTTATAACTAATTCGTGAGACAATATACTCAAACTATCATAAATAAAAAATAATACTTAATTTTAGCGTATTATTGTAAATAATTGATTATTAGCGTTTTAAAATAGAAAATGAAATGCCAACTATCATAAAAGAAAATCACCTTGCTAATGGTAAATTAGTTCGTTTATGTAAGACTTTATCTATCAAAGAATTCAAACAATTCAAGGATTGGCTGGTGGCTCCTTGGGGCAAAAAAAATAAATATTACTTGCCATTTTATGAAATTATTGCAGCAACTGCACCTTCTTTTTCGCCTGAAGGTTTAAAGAAAGAACAGATCTTTTTGTCTTTATATGGCTCAAAAAAATACAACAATGCTTTATTTAATAATTTGATTTCAGCATTAACTAAAGAGCTTCAAAATTATATCGCATTGGTCTATCTCAATAAGAATCCGTATGAGAACGATCATTTATTAAGACAACATTTATGGACTTGCAATGCCGTCGATTTATATGAAGATTTTGCTATTAACTCTATTAAAAAATTAGAAAAGAAACCAGTAAAATCAACGGAAGATTATCTACACTTAAATCGATTACATCAAGCTGTTTACTTTCAAACTAGTGGTCATCATCGCTACCAAAAAGGGGCGCCCAATTTGTTAGCTGCTAATCACTATTTAGATGTTTATTATCTACTCGAAAAATATAAGTATTTGCATGAAGCAACCTCCCGATTAAGTATCATCCAGACGGATCAAAGCCAGTTAAATGTTTCTATTCCTTTATTGCAGGAACTTCAAAATAAATTGTCTTTAGAAGCTGTTGATTTATATGAAAATAGATTAAATAGATCAGGGAAAGTAACTTGGAAGGATTATGTTTTATTTAAGGAAAAGTTTATTTCTTCGTTTGATCAATTGCCTTTTTCTTTACGACAATCTTTTTTAATCTTTTGTATTAATGATAGTATCTATTTAGATGCTACTGGGCACTCAAAAGCAATTGAAGAATTATTTAGTTTGTATAAACTGGGATTAAAGGATAAATTATTAATTAAGAATGAGAGCCTAAATGAGGCTACTTTTAACAATATTGTATTGACGGCTTGTCATGTAGCTGAGGTTTCTTTTTTAGAAAAATTTATTGATGACTATGAACATCTTTTACCTGCTGCTGTACGGAAAGAAGCTTTTATTTGGGCATTGACTCAATTAGCTTATGCTAAAGGTAATTATGAAAAAGTGGAAAAACAATATAGTGACTGGTTACCTAAGAATAAGCACTACGCCATTCAAGCAAAAGTAACACTACTAAAAACTAATTTTAAATTGGCTCTTATCAACAAATCTTCTAGGCAATTTTTTAATGCCTATTGTAATGCTTTTAAAAAATACATCCGAAGAAGTAAAGTATATACGACCAATAGAAACACAGCCTACCTAAAACTCATTCAATATAGTAATAAGATGCTTACTACATTTTATGATGCTAATCAATTAGTTGATTGGGAACTACTAGAAGCATCTATTGAAAAAGAACAACTGTTATTAGGTAAGCGCTGGTTAAAAAAGGAAATAAATTTGTTGAAGGAAAAGATAGAGTAGACTATATCTGGTAGACAGGGACGACTGATTGATAATACAATAGAGCCAAGCATACAAAATACAAATGCCCCTCAACTGGAAGTTGAGAGGCAACTGTCTGCTAGTCTTAAGCTCCTAGCCAATCTTCAATGACGATTGAAAATGAGCTAAAAAATAATTGAAACCACAACATAGTAACGGTTTTGCATCCGCCCTTAAGACGGATAGATTAGATAATATTTGGGTTCTAATCATCCATTAAGGATTTAGCAATCGTTACTTTTAGATTGGTTGAAGTTTATATTTTTAATCAAAAACAACTTTCTGTTTTTGGTGTTTTCTGATTTCTTTGAATTAAACTTAAATCAATAGATCTTTATTTTACATCTCCTCTTTTTTTCTTGGGATATTTAGTATTTGTATGATTTTTTACATTTATGATTTCCTAAGCATTAATATTTATCCTAAGACTCTGAAAGAATTCCTTCTCTCCATTCGTCAATTAATTGAAACTAGACTTTTATTGAATAGAACCATAGCATTAGTAATAGATTACGTTTTTAGAATGAAAACGAATCCATCTCTCTTCTCTGCTCTCTCATCCCTATTCTAAAAAAAAACAGGCGACCATCATTATTCCAATAAACAGAATAATCATGGACATAATCAATATTATTTTAGCAATTCGGATAGCTTTTGGCTTGACGGTAGGTGTATATTTAGCCAACCGATGGAAAGAA
>CAZXYA010000806.1:0-3631 GCA_964644655.1 uncultured Saprospiraceae bacterium
GAAAACGTATCGCCGCTTCAATATTTTCGGTATATGCAGGTACTGGTTTTGATCGGAATACGGTTGAGCTGGAAGCAAACAACTGTACATTAAAAACATCTGTGGTTCGCAGGTCACATAACAAATTTCGCATAAGTGTTTTAGACACTTCTAGTGGATACCCGTTCATTGATCCTGATACATCCACAATAAAGTAATACTCTCTGGGAGGAATCGCTTCCGGAAGAACCTGTGCAGTTGGCTCCATGAGTAGCGCAAAGTAATTCTCATCTCCATGTTCATAGAGTAATACTCCAGACTGTATCTCATCCCCGCGTAAACTATAGTTCAATATAAAATCTCGGTTTGCAGGATTGGTATTGCTTTTTGACAAGAAGACCTCAGCCGTTTTTAGATGTGTATAATTGACATTGATTTTATGCGTCGTACTGGCTACATTTTTAATAGGCATTCCCGCATTAATATTCACCATTAGATCATAATCAAAGGTGTCTGCAACCCCTTTTGGTGTATAAGGCATATGAAATATGGTCTCATTGTCCTGTTGTTCTCCGGTAAATCGTGGTCCCACAACACCTGGTGCTACAAATTGATAATTGCCGTTGACAGGCGTTAATTGTTCTGTATAATATATACTGATTGTCACCTCATCATTAGGCATAATATTCCCCACTTTCATTTGGAAGACATTAGGTCGTTCCTGATCCAATTTTGCGGCTCGTTTTCCTTTACTAACAGCATCATTGTAGACTTTTTCTGCCTGTTGTTTTTCAAAAATCTTTGCATTTATGGTACGATCGCCTATCTCCATCTGCATTTTATGTACCGCCGCTTTGACCGCCATAGGAAAGACATATTTGGCTTCAATCGGAGTGGCGCCTTGATTGTGGTAGGTCTGTTTGATCTGAACGTGGGCTACGCTTCCGGAAATTTGTACTTCAGTCTCCGAAGCTTTTAAAGGAATTAAGGCGCCTTCCGTAGTCACACTCAAATAGGGGCTGTTGTTTTGCGCCCCGATAAGGCTTGACGCGAAAATGCATAAAAGGATGATAAGCTGTCTCATAGGAAAATGTCTTTAGGTTTCTTATTTGTTTACCCAAATGTAGATCGAGACTATTCCTATTTATAGGATGTTCTAGTAAGTGTAGGGAATGAATTAGAATTCGTTGGAGGAGGAATAATTTTTAGGTTACTCTAATGTTTAATCGGAATAAAAAGGATTTCGATAATTCCTGTAGTGTATTGTTTATCAAAAGATAAGGTGTCTATATTTAGATAAAATCCGTTAACTTTGATCCACCTCGGAAATAAAAAATAGTAATATCAGACCCGTTTCCTTAGTAGTTTAGAAAATATTCAGGGACATTATCACAAATAATAATTTAAAAAAATGGATAGAATAATTCAAAGTTTTATAGATGATTTCAAATCAGAATATAATTATCAGAATATAGATAATTCAAAATTATTTGAACACTTTGTTAATTATATTCTTGCATCAAAGATTTATCCGGATAGATCATCGTTAGATAAAATCAATGTTGGCGGTCATCATAACCCAGGGATAGACGGATTAGCAATTATGTGTAACAATCACCTAGTTACCACAAGTGAGGAAATAGATTATTTTATTCAAGATGCAGACTTACTAGATATTGAATTTAATTTTATACAAGCCAAAACTTCAAGCTCTTTTGAATTATCAGGAATCAATACTTTCATAGCCTCAGTAAAAGAATTTTTTCGTGACGGAGATTTGAAATTTGAGGATGAGCTTCTAAATTTAAGAGACTTAAAAAACTATATTTATAAGAATAGTATAAAGATGGAAAAAAGTCCAGCTTTAAGACTATACTATGCAACAACGGGCAAGTGGGTTAATGATCAAAATTTAACTACTATTGTTAATTCAGGAATTAAAGATTTAGAGGGCTTTGAATTGTTTTCTTCAATTAAATTTATTCCGATAGATGCGGATAGATTAAAATCCCTTTATCGGGAGATAAAAAATAAAATAACTAGAGAAATTATATTTGAAAAGCATACGATTCTTCCGAAGATAGAAAATGTAACTGAATCATATCTGGGGTTATTACCTGCAAATGAGCTAATCAAAACCATTACTGATGATGACGGTGAAATAATTAAAACTATTTTCTATGATAATGTTAGAGATTTCCAAGGATTTAATAAAGTTAATAATGGTATAAAAGAAACGATAGAAGATCTCAATGCAAAAGACAAATTTGTTTTATTAAATAATGGAATTACAATAGTAGCAAAATCGTTAAATAAAATAGGTAGTGCATTCAAAATAAGTGATTTTCAAATTGTAAATGGATGTCAAACATCACATGTTTTACACAATAGCAAGGATAGTATAGATGATTCTATATCTATCCCTCTAAAACTTATTGTAACGGATAATGAAGAAACCATAAACGATATTATTAGGGCAACTAATAGCCAAACTGAGGTTAAAAATGAAGCTTTTGAGATATTAAAACCATTTCACAAGAAACTTGAAGAGTTCTATTTGACTTTTGAGAAAGAGGAAAATAAAAAGATTTTTTACGAACGAAGATCAAAACAATTTTTAGGTTCAAGGGCGAAAAGTGATAAAATTGTAGGTCTTTCTACTCAAATATCTGCATTCTTGGCAATGTTTTTAAATGAACCTCAAAGTACTCATCGTTATTTCGGAGAACTACTAAAATCATATAGTTCGAGGCTTTTTCAAGAAAATCACTCATTTTATCCATATTATACTAGTGGATTAGGTATTAGTATTCTTGATGAGTTTTATCGTGAAAATAAGTTAAAAACCTCATTGAAAAGATTTAAATATCATCTTCTTTTAATGTTTAGAATTCAAACAGCAGGTGAAAATGTCCCAATTAATGTAATTACTAATAAGGCCATAGAAAAATATTGTGAAAAATTACTTGTAATACTATGGGATAGAGAAAAAGCATTGAGCGTATTTACAGAACTAGAAAAGAAATTGCAGGCGGCTCTAAGTAAAAGTAAAATACTTTCTCGACAAGCTCATTCAACACGGGCCTTCACATTAGAGCTTATTCCTACTGTGAAAGGTAAAAGAAATTTTGGTGAGTTGAAATATTATGACCCTATAAGAGGGTTTGGTTTTATCCGTATTCAAAATACAGACAAAGACGTATTTGTTCATTATACCGAGATTAATAAAGTCTATACAAGCAGAATTCGGACTGGTTTAAAATGTTCTTTTGATGTTTATGAATCAGACAAAGGAGATTTAGCTAAGAATATTGAAATAATAAAATAAAGGGATTAACCATTTCAATCTAATAATTTATTAGTAAAACAACTATATCTCAAAATTTAAATTCAGAAACTTGAGCTGGCTAAAGAAACTATTGCACTTCAAAACAAAAAATCTAAATTAATTTTTACAAAACCAATAATTTATAACATCTTTGTCATCTAGATGAGTCGATTAAGAACACATATAGCACCGAAATCGCTGGTAAGCCAGTGGTTCGATTACCGCGGGAATGAATGTATTCTCTTGGAACAGGGCGCTTTTGTGTATATCCATCTTTGTATAAGATAATAGTCTTAAAACATATATAAACACAAAAGCGTTCGG
>CAZXYA010000807.1:0-3629 GCA_964644655.1 uncultured Saprospiraceae bacterium
AAAAGAAGGAAGTGGAAAACAAGTTCCACTTCATTCAATAATACGGAATTAATCTCAAATCTTAAGGTTAATCTATATTAACCCTGTATATTATTAGAAGCAATGATATTCAACAAAATTTGGAAAAAGTGAGGCCCAAGGCCTCACGAAATGGTCTTAACCAAACTTTGTTAATCTCATGCTTTTATTACATATTTCAAATTTAGAATAGTGCCATAAGTCACAAAATAACATTGTTATATTGTAATTAAGAAACTGTTCTAAGACAATAGCTTAAAGGGTTTTATACTTGAATCGGTAAAGAATGGATTGAACATATAGTTCTGCCACAATTTTTATTCACTTTTTTTCAATCCGTATTAAATAGGTAGTTTGAAAGCTATGTAAATAGCTTAAATAGGTTATAAACGATGGTGAGATAAAATTCCGTAGGTTGAGATTACAAAAATAGAAAAAATTCGATTTAAAAGTGTACCCTTTTTGGGGTAATTTTATACTTTATTTTAATATGTTTTTAAATTAAAATAAAAATCAAATTAAAATGAATTTAGTCTATTCTTAATATGAGTACAAAAATAGGGAAAAAAGAAGGATTAAGTCAAATATTTACCCTTATTTTTTCAAATAATTATTAACTGCATTTATTAATAGGTTGATAATCAATAATATTATGAAGATATATTTTTAATAATTATCCAGATTAGAGAGCAGAGAGTAGAGAATAGCGATTTAAAAGATAGCAAATTCTTAGAATTGTTAAAGCTCAATTTAATTTTTTGCCATCATTTAAATTTCCTTTATTCCAGATTTTGTCTCTAATCTCTCAATGAAATGGTCTCTAATCTCTACTCTATTAATTATTATTTAAGGCTGCTTTAAATGTTGCCAAACAGCGTTCTCTAGCGAATTTATGGTCAACAATCGGAGCAGGATATTCATTTGTTCCATATTCTGGAATCCATTTTTTAATATATTTTAATTCCTTATCAAATTTCTGCATTTGTGAAGTAGGATTAAAAATTCTAAAGTAAGGTGCTGCATCTGTGCCACAGCCTGCTGCCCATTGCCAGCCACCATTATTACTCGCTAAATCAAAATCCAACAATTTTTGAGCAAAATAGGCTTCTCCCCAACGCCAATCAATTAATAAGTGCTTCGTCAAAAAACTAGAAGTGACCATTCTCACTCGATTATGCATAAATCCAGTAGCATTCAATTCTCTCATTCCTGCATCTACCATTGGATAACCTGTTCTCCCATTACACCATTGGCTAAACTCCTGCTCGTTATTGCGCCAAGGAATATTTTCATATTTTTTTCGGAAAGCTCCTTTTGCTACATGTGGAAAATGCGCTAAAATCATGGCATAGAAATCTCGCCAAATTAGTTCATTTAAAAAAGTCTCATTTAATTGCTGCGCCTTTCGAGCTTTTTCTCGAATGCTAATCGTGCCAAAACGAAAATGAATACCTAATTTGGAAGTTCCTGCAATAGCTGGAAAATTTCTAGTTTTATCATAATTTCTGACCAATCCTCTAGCTACTACTTGGTCGGGTATTTCTATTTGTGTTTCTGTAAATCCCATTTCTGATAAAGTAGGCACTGAAGTAGCATTGGTTTGGCAAAAATTAGAAAAATACTTTTCATTTGGATAGGATTTAAAATAGTAGGAAAGTTTTTTGTCTTTACCATCTGCATTTGTTACCACCTCCATTCTATCCAACAGTTTTGCTTTCCATTTTCTACTATAAGGCGTAAATACCGTATAAGGTAATCCATCTTTTTTTAATACTTCCCCTTTCTCAAAAATTACTTGATCTTTGAAAGTATGAAAAGTCCCTCCGCTGTTTTCTACCAAAGCTTTAATCTCTTCATCTCTTTCTAAAGCATAGTTTTCATAATCTCGATTTGTAAAAACAGCCTTTACGGTATAATCTTCTAAAATGTCAGTCCATATTTTTTTAGGTGTTCCATATTTAATTAAAAGGCTGCCGCCTACCGCTTTCAATTCTTTTTTTAATGTCATCAATGTTAGATGAATAAAAGTAACCCTTGCATCTTCTTTATCTTCTAATTTATCTAGGATATTTTTATCGAAAATGAAAAGTGGTAAAACGGATTTACCTGACTTTAGTGCATGATATAATCCTGCATTGTCGTTTAATCTTAGATCTCTTCTAAACCAAAAAAGGTTAATTGATTGCTTCATATTTTAACACGGATGTTTTTTTAACACAGATGTTTTCTATAGTAGTAAATTGGTGGTAACTTGAGTTTTACTAAATTTTGAAAATTTTAGTAAATCATTTATCCACATCAACCTAACTCATTTGTCCATTTTTTGTTTACAAAAAGTTAGATAGTCAAAGTAAAAATTGATATTACAAAAATTGCTATTATTATTTAATCACGTCTAATATCCGTGTCCCTTCATTTATCCGTGGCAGCAATTAATACCACGGATAAATGAAGGGACACAGATATTTATCTATCTTTTATCTAACGCTCTAGTGAAGCGATAAAAAAATGAAGTATCTACCTACTATTTTGTAGTTTTGCATTTTTATAACAATCATTCCTTATGCGCCCAATTGCTCAATTCATTTCTTGGTTATTCCATCCACTACTAATGCTGACCTATATGATTTGTTTATTGATGGTTGTCAATCCTTATTCTTTTGGATTTAGTCAGGTAGGAGAAGGAAGAAGTGGTTTATTGATTATTTATGTTTTTTTACAAGCTACTTTAATACCGGGCATTGCCATTTCGATGATGAAAACACTAGGCTTAGTACCCAATCTAGATTTAGGAGATCGAACTGCTAGAATTGGACCGTTTATAGCCGCAGGTGTGCTTTATTTGTGGCTATATGTCAATTTCAATCGATTGCCAGATGTGCCACTCGTTTTTAAATCTGCCATTCTTGGTACTGTGATTGCCTTATTTACCGCTTTTGTCCTGAACATTTTTTCGAAGATTAGTTTACATGCCATAGGAATGGGTAGTTTGATAGGCATGATTATGGTCACTATGCTACTTTTCAATTATAACAGTTTTCAATTTGGTAATACGACCTATAGCATGTACTCCTTATTATTTCTAGCTATTATTTTGGCTGGTTTGGTTGGTTCGGCACGCGTGATTTTGGAAAATCCTGGTCCTAAAGATTTATATGGTGGATACTTGGTCGGTTTTTCTACGCAATTGATTGCTTTGCAGTTTGTTGGCTAAAACGAAGGTAAGTACTCAATAGTTTTTTACCACATAGGTACATAGTTCACAAAGTCCACATAGTTTTTGACGTGTATAGCTTAGTAGTCTTTCAAGATGATAGTGTCGGGTACAATTTGGATGAATTTTGAGCCTAAACGAGGCAAAAAACGCAGACATAGCCTAGCTATGACGAGTATTTTTAACGAAGTTTAGGCTCAAAAGTCGCCGAATCACTCGACAATATTAACTGGAAAGACTACTTAGGGTGTTGGACAAAATAAATAATGCAGTAAAGCTATTGTTTATGGGGAATATCTTCTCTAAAAATGGAGCGTTTATTTTGTCTTAAAATTTAAATTACCCATAAAAAAAGCCCCTTTCTTTTAATGAAGAAAGAGGCGTTAACCCAAAAACC
>CAZXYA010000808.1:0-3628 GCA_964644655.1 uncultured Saprospiraceae bacterium
TTAGCTTCAATAATTTGCAGTTATTCTAGATTTAATCTCTTTTCTCTACTCTCTGCTCTCGATTCTGAATAGTTACTATAAAAACATATTTCATGAAAAAAAATATACTAGTATTCACATTAATTGCGCTAAGTACTGTTCTTTTTAGTCAAAAAATAGTAGACATAGAACTACAAGAAACCTTAACTAAAAATGAGTTAGGACTTTTACTTTTTGGGTTTAGCGTCAATAATGGTATTGAAGCTTACAAAGTATTATATGAAACAATTGATACCGATGGCACTATTGATACAGCTTCTGGACTGATGGTCATTCCGATTCCAGAAGTAGACAATCAACAGTTCCCATTTTTGGCCTATCAACACGGTACGGTTAGTAATCGAAATGCAGTACCTTCTAATATAGAAACAGGAGAGAGAGTACTCATTTATTATTTTGCAGGACAAGGATATTATACGACAGCTGCAGATTATTTAGGCTTAGGTGAATCTAATCGGTTGATTCATCCCTACATACATGCAGACACAGAAGCTAGTGCAGCTATTGATTTGGTAGAAGCTGCAAAAGCCTATACCACCGAACAAGAATTATTAACGAGTGAGCAATTGTTTATTACTGGTTATTCGCAAGGAGGACATGCGGCAATGGCGATGCATAAAGCGTTAAATGATACGGGCGTAGCAGGATTAACAGTCGCTGCTGGTAGCCATATGTCTGGCCCTTATAATATGTCTGGTGAATTAAATTTAGCAACTGATCCCAACAGGATTTATCAGTTCCCCTCCTATCTTGCTTGGATTATTGTTGGTTATCAAAGCGTTTATGGTAATTTATATGACGATTTAAGTGAAGTCTTTTTACCTGAATACGCACCAATGGTACAAGATTTTGTAGACGGTGTAATTACTAGAGGCACACTCAATGACTTATTGGTTGCCGAATTAGAAAAGAATCAGGGCGCCTCCATTCCTAGATTTTTATTTACAGATAATATCATAGCCACCATTCAAGGAGATTCAAATCATCCCTTCCAGTTAGCCATTCGAGATAATAATTTATTTGATTGGTTGCCGAATGTCCCAATGCGTATGATGTATTGTATGGCAGATGATCAAGTAGCTTTCACCAATTCTATTTTTACGGATTCTGTCATGAATGCCAATGGTGCAATAGATGTCGAGGCTATTGATGTTAATAGCAATTTCGATCATGGTAGTTGTATCATTCCAGCGGTACTCGCCACTAGGAATTTTTTCGAACAATTTGCCATTCGAGATATAATTTCCAGTACCAAAGAAGTAGATTCAAATATCTCCTTTAAAGTCCAACCGAACCCCGCAACGGATTACATTATCTTAAATTTTAATAATACCTTTGTCGGCGTCCAAGATTACCAATTGCAATTAATTAATTTTAATGGGCAAACGGTAGCCACTCAACAAACAAATAATTTGGAAAATTTCCGCTTTCCATTGAACGAAATACCGAGTGGCTTGTATTTAATGCAGGTTCAATCCGAAAATGGATTTTGGACAGAAAAAATACTTATCAAGTGATGAGTTAGGAGTTATAAGTGATGAGCAAATCCTACTTATTACTCATCACTTATAACTCAACATTCATAACTCACATTCATGACTACTCAATGGATTGGTTTTGAGGACATCCCTCAATTTTCTTTTAAAGATGTTTCCTACACCAACGAATTACCTTCCTTACGTGCTTTTTATAAATATGAACCATCTATTGCAGGCTTTGCCGAGGCGATTAAAGATCGAGCAAAAACGGATATAGATCGAACTACTTTAGTCAAGGTATTACAAGGGCAATATGCCAACTTATCTGTTGCACCTTTAGTGGCGGCTAATATTCAAGCCTTGGCCAATCCGAATGCCTTTACCATTATTACTGCTCATCAGCCTAGCCTTTTTACAGGTCCTTTATACTATATTTATAAAATCATTTCGGTTATTCATTTATGCCGAAAATTAAAGGAGGCGTATCCAACTAATGAGTTCATTCCTACTTTTGTTACAGGTGGAGAAGACCATGATTTTGAAGAGGTCAATTATATCAATTTATTTGGTAAAAAATTATATTGGGAAAATGACTTAAAAGGATCTGTTGGGATGATGTCTACAGAAGGTCTTGCCCCTACCCTAGCCCAGTTAAAAGAGATATTAGGTGATGCTGAAAAAGCTACCGAAATATTTGGAATTATTGAGGCTGCCTATACCCATAATAAAATCTACTCAAAAGCAACCGTTCAACTGGTTCATGAATTATTTAAGGAATATGGTTTAGTGGTGGTAAACATGAATCACCCAGATTTAAAACGCCTTTTTATTCCACAAATCAAAGAAGAAGTTTTCAATCAATCTTCCCAAGCCTTAGTACAAGCTACCGCAACCGAATTGACTAAAATCAACTTTAAGCCACAAGCTTTTCCAAGAGAAATCAATTTTTTCTATTTAAAAGAAAATCTAAGAGAACGCATTGTTTTTGAAGAGGGTTTATATAAAGTCTTAAATACCGATTATCAATTTACCAAGGCAGAAATGGAAGCTGAAATTGATGCTCATCCTGAATATTTCAGCCCAAACGTAGTGATGCGACCGATTTATCAAGAGGTCATTATGCCAAATTTAGCTTATATCGGCGGTGGTGGAGAGTTAGCGTATTGGCTAGAGCGAAAAAGTCAATTTGCCCATTTTGGCGTTTTCTATCCGATGTTAATTCGTCGAAATTCGGTGATGTGGTTAGATAAAGGCACGACTAAAAAATTGCGCAAATTAGATATTGGCATCAATGATTTATTTCAAGATACCGATAGTGTCATTCGACTCTTCGTAGAAAGTCAGTCTACGGAAGCCTTAGAAATCAATCGTGAAAAAGAGCAAATTAGTAAAGCCTTTGATGCCATTACGGAAAAAGGCAAAAAGATCGACCCTACGCTAGCAAAAGCTTTTGGCGCTGAAAAAGCAAAATTGCTTAAAACATTAGGACAGTTGGAGGGACGGTTGATTCGAGCAGAAAAGCAAAAGCATGAAGTAGGCTTAAATCAAATTCGGTCGATTAAAGACAAGTTATATCCAAATAATGGATTGCAAGAACGCTATGATAATTTATTAGGTTTTTACTTGAAATATGGTCGAGGATTTTTTGACTTTTTGCTGGAACATTTGAATCCTTTGGAGAAGAAAATGTTGGTGGTTTTGGATGAGTGAAACTATCCCAACACCTTCTCCTTCTTCTTCGCCACCCCATTCAGCTCCACCGCATCCCCATTTACTGTCCGAGATTTATCAAAAAAGTAAAGTAAGTCGGAAATAGTACTTTGTAAATCTTTTCGATCAATTATAAAATCCAAAAATCCATGCTCCAATAAGAACTCAGACCGCTGGAAACCTTCTGGTAAATCTTTTTTAATCGTTTCTTTAATAACTCTTGGACCAGCAAAACCAATTAAGGCTTTTGGCTCGGCAAAATTGATGTCTCCCAACATAGCATAAGAGGCGGTCACTCCTCCCGTTGTAGGGTCCGTTAAGAAAGAGAAATAAGGCACCCCTGCTTTTGCCAACATGGATAATTTTGCAGAAGTTTTTGCCATTTGCATCAAAGAAAAAGC
>CAZXYA010000809.1:0-3624 GCA_964644655.1 uncultured Saprospiraceae bacterium
ACTTCTTGCAAATAAAGTCGCTTTGCAAAATGAACACCGTTTATCAATTTATGGTCGATTTTACGTTGCCCAAAAATCTCTCTATTGAATTCAAAGACTTGATTCCTTATCAAAAAATGGTCGTTGAACGTTTTTTTGATGAAGGAAAATTGAGTACCTACGCTCAATCTTTTGAAACGTCCAAACTATGGGCTATTTTTAATGCTAAATCTGAAATGGAAGTGCTGAATATGTTAGCGGATATGCCACTAACTTCTTTTATGGAAGTGGATATTAATATGCTTTCTGCTTTTAGTACGGCAGAGAATTACTTGCCCCAATTTTCAATGAATTAGTAAAAGAACATCAATCTACCAGTTATTGGTCATTTGTTGCTAAGTGCCTAGTTTCACATGACCAATGCCTGTCTTATTTAGAGTCGAGAATAGAGACCATTTCATTGAGAGAATAGAGATTATCCATCAAGTAAGCTAATAAAAACTAGTGTTTTGTAAAAATCACAATTTAAACCCCTCATCTCTGCCCTCTATTCTAAAAAAACTATCTTTTAATCACCTGATACCGCTCAATTTCTTCCCTATTTGCCTTTATTACCAATACATATCGACCATTCGGTAATTCACTTAAATCTAAGGACTTGAGGTAATTTTTGGGCGCTTGATTCCTCAAATAATTACTAAATACTTCTCTTCTATTTGTATCGAAGATTTGATACCGAACATTTGATGGATTAATTAATTGATATTTTATTTGTAAACGATCATTTTTATCAGACATTATTTTTTTGACCCCAGCAGGTAGTTGATTGATACCTCCTCCACTTAATTTAGGCATAGGCGGATGATATAAGCCTGCTTTCCCTATATTATTGATGTATTTAATTCGATATCGAATATATTTTGCCTGAGCCGTAATCCCAGAACCACTATCTGTAAACTTATAATTGTGATTCCCCATTTTATTAAGTGCTTGTCCACTCATCTTTCCAACGGTCACATATTTGTCGTTTCCAAAGGAACGTTGTACTTCAAAACTGCTATGTGGCAGTTCATTTTTAACTTGCCAAGTCACTAAAATATCTTGATCTCTAGGTCCTGCACGAAAATTAGCAATTTCCATAGGAGCAGCACCTCTAGCCGCTAATTCTTCTCCATGACTATGTTCAAAAACAGCAGGATTATTTAATAATTTATTTTCAATCGTAATGACTGAACCAGATTCAGGTTCCCAAATTTTCAAGCCTAAAGGCGGGATAAAAATATTAAACGGATCAACTGAACCAATGGCATCTGCACCGTCTGTTTGAATCGTTCTAATTTCTATTTTTTCTCTATCTACAAAAATCCATTTGAACTGATTAAAACTACCACTAGCTCTAGTCCAAGGTTTGGGGTCATCATTCATTCTTAAAGGGGCTCCCCAACAGCCTTCGCCTACATATACCGTCCCCAATTCATCATCACGAATAAACCCTTCATGACTTTGTGCTGCTCTAGAAGGTTTAATAGGGTAAGTTGTTTTAACCACATGCGCATCTGACTCTACAACTAGTTGGACTTGATGTTTATAAAATAAGGTTGCCCAATTCAGGAACATTTCATTTTTCTCAGATTTCTTTTTAGTATGTGGTCGAATCGTATGGTGATATTGCGCCATTTTCCATTGGATGTAATCATTTTTTCGCAAATCATCCATTAACCAAGCTTGCTGCTTTCCACCAGAAGGAATTAGGGAATTTAAGGTGTAAATGCGCAGCATATCTGTACCAAAAGTATGAGCGTAGAACAGATCTGTAGTTTGTACATCAAACAGATCAATCAAGGTTTTATTAGAATATTCATGATTTCCTCGGGCAACGACAATAGGGGTTAAACGTCTATCTTCACTAATCGTATGCTGCCAGTCATCAAACCAATCTAACCATTCGTTATCTACATCTGCTGCAGTCATATCTCCACCAAACAGCACAAAATGAGGACGTAATTTGCCGACTATTTTATTAGCACTAATTCGTGCTGCTCGATGGTTTCTAGAATCCCCCCCCGCAATAATGGATAATCTACTATAAGGAGAAGCAGGTGCTGTTTGAAAAGAATGAACCGCCGTACTCCCTTCTGTATCTTCTATTTTAAAATAATAAGTGGTCCCAGGGCGTAATCCCTTTAAACGAACAAAGTGATTATTCATCCCTTTAATCACAATCACTCGATCAGGTGTTTGGGTAGTTGCATAAGCAGCCATATCTCCCCCTCTATTTTTTGTGGTATAATAAAGCACAGGGTTTGTTCCAGCAGTTTGATCCCAACCAATTACCATCGTGGTGGTTGGATCATCTCGCCACATACTGCGCAAACGCTCTACTTTTCCAAAAGCTGAATGGAAGCATATAAAAGAGAAAAAAAAGGATAAAATCAGTTGTTCAATCGTCTTATTCCGCATGTGCAGTTCTTAGTGTTAGAGCTTGTTGGGAATTTATCCTTTGGGTTAAAAAAGCGTCTTTTTCGCTCTATAGCAACCCGTCCGCAAACGGTTCACAAACGGTGTTTGCTCATTTCAAATTTATTAGCAATAACAAAGGCTATTACTAAGAAATTTGACCTCATCAGACCAAAAAATATCTACCTGTCGGTAGACAGGCATCTTTTTTACCTCCAAAAATAAACTCCCAACAAACTCTTATATTTTAAATGATCGAGTATTTCTTATTGCAATTACTAAACATTTATTTAAATGCCAAAATTGATGCCATTAGCAGTAATTTACAACGAAAATATTATAATTATTAATAAAGTAAAAATCAAACAGGGATTTAAAAGTGTTGATACTCATTTTTTCCTAATAAAAAATAGTTGTTGATGCATCTAAGCCCCTTATTAATACGTACTTTTTAGGGTAAAATATTGTAAATTTGTGCCTTATTTTTCTAGAATACCCTTATTGAGGTATCCATAATTTCATAACTTTAACAAATTCATTCTTTTATAGTTCGGGAAGGATTAGTAGGACTCAAGACTAATTGAGTCTATTTGATAATTCTCGATTCTCTTTAAGAGAATAATAAAAAATTAATATGGCAAAAGATAGCGTAATTTCAGGGCTAATTCAAAAAGAATTAGAACGTCAGCGCCACGGAATAGAATTGATTGCTTCTGAAAATTTTACCAGTCAAGCAGTAATAGATGCAATGGGTACTTGCCTGACTAATAAATATGCAGAAGGTTATCCTGGCAAACGCTATTATGGTGGTTGCGAAGTCGTGGATGAAATTGAACAAATTGCGATTGACCGTTTGAAAGAATTATTCGGTGCGGCCTACGCCAATGTACAACCACATTCTGGTGCGCAAGCTAATGCTGCTGTATTTTTAGCGGTTTTGCAGCCAGGAGATACTGTTTTAGGGTTTGATTTAGCTCATGGTGGTCACTTATCTCATGGATCTCCTGTTAATTTTTCTGGTAAAGTTTACCGACCTACTTTTTATGGGGTAGAAAAAGAAACAGGCATTATTGACATGGATAAAGTAGAAGCGAAGGCAATCCAAGAGCAACCAAAATTAATTATTTGTGGTGCTTCTGCTTATTCTAGAGATTGGGATTATGTGAGATTTAGAGCCATTGCCGATAA
>CAZXYA010000810.1:0-3623 GCA_964644655.1 uncultured Saprospiraceae bacterium
AAACGAGTGGGTTAGCCACTGAGCAGAATATAATCAAACTTTTGAATCGCTGTAGTAGACAAATTGAAATTAATAATTTTTATTTTAATTGATCTAGAATATTAGTCTAGTTTTATAGTCGGCTCCCCTATTCTACTTCGATTCAGTTTCCAAGCATTAAAATCTAAATTATTAATAACTCCATTTCCATCTGTATCCCAAGATAGATAGCGGTTCACTAAGGCACTATTCTGTTTCCACATATTAAAATCTAGGCTATTAATAATTCCATTTTGATCAAAATCACCAGCAATTTGGCAATATCTATTACCCTTCAATTTAAGTTGATCAATTCCGATAGCTTTCTCGGCTTCCAAGCTGAAGTCATAAGAAGCTGGTGAATCAGTTATATCAATTATATCACTACTCATAATCGCTAAATGACTCTTATGTCTAACTACTATATGAATAGAGGAAGCTGATATATCTCCAAACTGAATCGCTTGCAATCCATTTGCTTGCACAATAGAGCCATCCTTTAGTAATAATCCAGCCTTTTTTGCCAATATTTCTTCTAAGTTATCTGGATTACGTGCCTCCACTAATACCCAATCGACTACATCCTTTTGAAAATTGGCAACGGCCTCGATTCCTTCATAATAATAAGGAGCCGTTTTAAATGGTTGAAAATGAGGTAACAAAAGTCCATCTATTAAACTAGTCGTCATTTGGTCATTTACTGAATCATAATACCCTTCTAAAAAGACTTTTATGTTGATCTCTGTTTCGCTCCCTTCACAAATACATGCTTCATCTAAACAATCTATCTTTCCATTTCTATCATCATCTAAGTTATTGCCACAGATTTCTTGTAAGCAAGGGGCACATAATTGACAAATTCCTCCACAGTCCATAGCCGATTCATTCCAATCTAATTGTTCATTATTACAAGTACTTGGTAAATCAAAGCTAGGTTTCAGTATAAAAAGTCCTTTAGAAATATCCGAGGCTAAAATATTACCAGACGGTAGAAAAGGATAGACGCCCCAACAACCTTCATATCCATTATAGGTCGTATTCTCAGGATGGGTATCATAATAAGCTATCGTATCTGGTTGTAATGGATTGGTTAGATCAAAAATAACGACCCCATCCTCATAATAAGAAACAACAGCATAATCGCCTACCATATAAGGATTATGAGGTGTATTATTTAAATTAGGCCCTAATAATGGTTGTTTAAAAGATTTAATCACCTCTATATCATTCCTCAAATAATTGGTGTAATCTAAAATACCAAGGGGTAAGCCAATAGGAACTTCTTGAGCAAAGACTAATAAATTATCTTTATTTAATCCCCAACTACTATGATTATAACCGCCTGTTTCAAGAAAAGCCCTTAAGCGATAATTAGTAGGATTTGTAAAATCATAGATATATAATCCATTAAAACCATGTGAACAAAAGGCAAGATTATCCTGTACAAAAATATCGTGAACGTATCCACCAGGTAAATCAGTTTTAGTAATCAAAGTTGGATCACTTGGATCTACAGATAAGTCATAGATAATTACTCCATTAGATTGGGTATTTGAACCAACTACGTATAATTTATTGTTTTTTGCATCAATAAAAATATTATGTGCTTTACCAAAAACATCATTCTTTTGATCTGTTTTTACAATATTCCCATTTGCTATATCACATAAATCAAAAATAACCAATCCTTCATTAGAAAAGCCTTCTGATACAGCATAGGCATAGTGACCAAAAGTCTTAATATCTCTCCAAGTAGTATTACTCCCAAGCGCAAATTCCGCTACTAGTGTTGGATTGGTTGGATTGGTCACTTCGATAAAATGAACTTTAGTCTTAGAGCCAATGATAGCATATTCTTTCCCAGAAAAATCGGCATATCCCCATACATCATTATAATCATAAAGGGCCTCATCCCAATTATGTTGCAGGGTTATATTTTTAGATTGACTAATTCCTAATGTCAGAAAAGATAATTTAAAAAAGAAGAGGAGGGTAAAACATAGCGAGGATGGTTTATTCATATAAATGTGTCTATAAGTAGTTGTAAAATACACTAGGGAAGTAAAAAAGGGAGAAAAAGATAATAGAAGGGCTAAGAATTAGAGCATGTTTAAATTTTTAAGGATTTGATTGTCAGCTTTGTATGTTTTTTTAGGCTCAAAATTATTAAATTGTTTGATGGCTGAATGGTTAACAATCAAACAATATTAACAATCAAGCCATCAAAAAAGGGAAACCAAATAATATTTCAAGATACTTTGAAATTATCAGATGAAATTTTTAAACATACTCTTAACTACACTTTTATAAACAAATATTACTCCAAAAAAAACGGTCACTTACCATAATTGATAAATGACCGTTTTACTTATACCTAGTATCTAAGAATAAACTAATCTTACTTAAATTAGTTTAGAAATAGATTATGTTTTCAACTTCGAAAATAATGGAAAAAGACACCATTATCATTCAACTAGTCTTAATAGCTAAAATTAACTATAGCCTAGTTTAGTTAAAACTTTATTCAATGTATCTTTCTTTAAATCATCTACAGTAGCTTCTATACCAATCTCATTAGCATAAGCTACTAATTCTGATTCTAACATCTTTTTAATTTCTGCAGCAGATTTTCCATTTTCACTATCTTCAGCCGCTACCTCTTCAACAGGTGGTGGCGTTGGATCAGCTACTTCTTCAACAGGTGGAGGAGTTGGATTAGCCGCTTCTTCTGCAGCTTTAGCCGCTTCTTCTGCTTCCTTAGCTTTTTGAATTTTATTAACCAAAAGTGCAGACTTCATAGTAAAATCATCATGATAGTCATTAAACTCTTGATAAATTAAAAACATTCGAGCAGCATCCCAAGCAGCGGTTCTAGGTCTCAATTGACGTGCTGCGATTGGGTGAATCCAATACTTTTGATTATTTGATTGCAAATACCCATCGTCAAAACGGCTATTTATAGCTACCCCTAATTTATTTAAAGAGAATAAATAATTAAACTCTTTATTTAAGGCTTTTTGCAAATCAAATATCTTAGTGCCTCTGAAATCAACACCAGATTTTTCGCAAAGAAAAATATCTCGTTTACCGTCAAAAGTTACGATATTTCGGATATTATACTTTCTGAAATTTTTGAAGAAAAAACTCTTAATATACCTGCGAGTTGGGCGAATATTCCTAAACGCTCTATCCAATTCATGTTCATTAAGGGCGAATTCTTCGTTAAAACTACGCTTTCTCCTAGTGCGTAGATTGATAACCTGCCGCGAGCGACCAATCGTATGACCTAATTCGTTTGTTTTTGAATTTACCCAAACAACATCAACATCTGTGTTAATGGCTAAACTTTCAATAAAAATCCGATTTGTGCTGGGGTCAAAGACAAGCAAGGAAATATCGCTAATTGCAAAGAAATTAGCATAACCACCATAAATATTCCCAAATTTCAATTCTAAAAAAGCAATGTTGTCTCTCATGGTTTTGTTTTAATTCCTAATTTTTAGGGAAGCACTCATATTTAATTCCGCTTCGTCTGAAAAAATAATGTTTGATTGATGTTTTCAGCTTATACTTGGGCAGAGAACAGATTACTGTACGAATTTAGG
>CAZXYA010000811.1:0-3619 GCA_964644655.1 uncultured Saprospiraceae bacterium
CTGCTAGATTTAGCAAATCAGGAGTTCTCGGTCAGCCTGCTTCGCTATGGCGAGTATTTTCATGCTGAATAAAGGAAAAAGAACGAGTAAAATGGGTAGGTTATATTTTACCTGCTCCCTAACCTTAAAAAACGCATATTATGCTAACGACCAAACCAAACCTATATGCCCTCTTAATCGGCATCAACGAGTACCATCCTAATTCTGGCGTAACTCCCTTAGACGGTTGTGTAAATGATGTAAAAGCGGTAGAAAGCTTTTTGAAAAAGCATTATGATGATTTATTGCCCTCAAGAGGCATCAAAAAACTATTGAACGAAAAAGCGACCAGAACAAATATCATTAAGGCTTTTCAAAGTCACTTGATTAAAAAAGCACAACCTGGAGATACCGTATTATTCCATTATTCAGGGCATGGTTCTTTTAATGAATCTTTAGACCTATTCAAGCAATTTGATGGCGCAGTAGATGGCAAGGTGCAGGATGAAACCTTTGTATGTTACGATAGTCGTTTGGAGGGGCATTACGATTTAGCCGATAAGGAGATAGCTGTTCTATTATCTCGGATTAATAAGGGCGTGGATATTGTGGCCATCGCAGATTCTTGTCATTCAGGGTCCATTACTAGAGATGTGGTAAAACCACTCCTAAAAACTCGTTTTTTTAGAGGTAGAAGTGGAGAAAGAGCTTTGAGTAGTTATCTTTTAAAGAAAGATGATTTCTATGCGGATATGTTAGCGGCAACGGGAAAAATTACTATTCCTAATTCCAAGCATTTATTATTATCTGGTTGTGGTAGAGGCGAAGAATCTTTAGAAACCTTTGATAAAAGAGGTTTGTTTACGACCACCTTGTTGAGGAATCTAGCGGAAAATCATGATATTAGTTATAGCCACCTTTTTGAGGCAGTAAGGGAAGAGGTGTTAGCAGATTCGGACGGAGATCAACAACCTACCTTAAATGCTTGGGAAAGTTTTAATCCCAATGCGGTCTTTCTAAGAAAAAATACCCAACCAAATACTCGACATTTAGTCAACTTTAAAGATGGGAAATGGGAAATGGCTTACGGTGCAATTTATGGATTACCTTCTAATCCAGAAAAAGCTACAGCCCTTACTATAGGTGTTTTCGATGGGCAACACCCAACTGCGGGATTTGTAGAGCAAGTAAAAGCAGCTAAAGTTAATTTGGGCGCTACTTTATTAGCGGAACCTGCGAAATTAGAAGAAGGCAAAAAATATTGGGGAGAAATCCAAAATTTCCCTTCTGCTTTAGCGGTTAATCTACAAGGAACGACTGAGCATATTGCTGCTTTCAAGGAATTATATGAGCAGATGCCTTCTGCTTTTGTACGATTGAAAAAGGATGCAGTCAATGCTAAATATATACTGAATTTGACGGCGACTAAAATGACGATAAGAGTAGCAGCAGGAGGAAGGATTATCAAAGAATTTAAAGGCATTAATCAAAAGAATGTAGCAGAAATTAAAGCAAGCTTAGAACATATTGCTAAATGGGAAACAACGGCTAGCTTGAAGAATGAATCCACAAAAACAAGCCTTAAAGAGGCCATTGAATTTGAATTTCTTCAAGAAAATGAGTCGGCTGAGTTAGAAGCCTTGGCAGGAAACGATATTACCTTAACCTATGGAGATGGTAGCAAAGAAGATCCAATGCCCATTTGGTATCAAATCAAAGCAAGAAATGTGAGCAATGCCCCTTTGTATGTTGCTTTATTACATTTGAGTGCTGATTTTGAAATCAAGGCTTATTTTCAAAGTCAAATATTAGAGAACGGTTCAGATTGGAAAATATTAGATACAGAGCCTAGAGGATTAATTATTGAGGAGGCAGAAGCTAATCAAACAACCGATATTTTTAAAATTATAGTGAGCAATAAATTATTTGACGAGCGCAAATTTTTACTACCAAAATTAAGAGAGAGTAGGGGAGGAGTGTCCAAGGCAGATTTTCTAAAAAAACAAAAATTAAAAAATCAAGAAGATTGGTTTGCACATACGATTACCGTTGATTTATTGCGACAGGAAAGTAAGATTGGACAACAAACAGTAGCCTTATTAAACAACAAAATAACCGTTAAGGGACATACCTCTTTTAAAGCAGATATTTCTTTTGGTACGGCTACAAAAGCGGCAACTCGAAGTGTAATGCCTTGGCATAAAATGCAGCAAAAGTTAGCACAAAATGGAACAAGCTTACTTAATCTAGACGGTAAAAGTCGCTCGGTAAATAATAGCAATATTATTGAATTAAGTAATTTAAAAAATGCTGAATCTCTTAAAGATAATCCACTAGAATTAAACGTTCAACAAGATTTAGCGGCTTCTGAGACGATTATTCCAGTCACTTTTGATGGGGAATTCATTATTCCTGTGGGGACTGCTGAAAAACAAGCAGATGGTTCGGTTGATTTAAAAATTGATAAGCTACCGACATATCCGGATACCGCTAGAAATAAGAAAACCCGAAGTCTTACTAGAGCAGCCTGGTTTAGTTTATTAAAACTAGCTCGTTTTGAGGAGGACCATTTTTTCAAATTGAGAAAAATCTATTATAGAAAAGGTGTAGCTAAATATACACGTTTAAGAAAATCCCATATTCGGAATGCTGATAATATTTTAATAGTCATTCATGGAATTATTGGGAATACAAAAGGGATGGTGAAAAATTTGGAGTTTTTAGAGGACTCCAAAAAATATGACCTGATACTTACGTTCGATTACGAAAACCTCAATACAAAAATTGAAGATATTGCAGCAGCATTAAATGAACGTTTAGCAGATAAAGGATTGAGTGCCAATGATGGTAAAAAGGTTGATATATTGGCGCATTCAATGGGCGGTTTAGTAAGCCGATACATGATAGAATATATCCGAAAAGGAGATACGCTAGTCGATAATCTATTTATGTTCGGTACACCAAATGGAGGATCTGTTTTTGGGGATATTCCCGCCTTTAGAGATAAATTGACGGCAATGCTAACAATTGGTTTAAACTATGGTAAATTATGGTTAGGAACGATTGGTATTGCCTTGGATTATTTTAATAAATTTTTAATCGGAACAAGACCTTTAACCGTTACTTTAGCACAGATGAGTACAGAGGGAGATTTTATTGATAAACTAGTCAATAGTGAGATTAAGATACATACAAAATATACCGTTATAGCAGGAGATATCACTCATTACGAAAGCTTAAATGATGCCTTTTTTGCTAAACTAATGGATGCTATTATATTGAAAATCGGTAACATTGCTAATGAGGGCGCAAATGATATTGCCGTTATGGTCGAAGACATTCGAGCCGTACCTGATAATATAGATACTATTAAATATGATATTTGTTGTCATCATATGAATTATTTTGAAGACGGAGAAGGCTTGCAGGTATTGAGGGAAGTGATGGGCTAAGGTTGGTTTTTTGAAGTCAGAAATAAGGTCGAAAAAGAGGCTTTTTTAGCGGAAAGATAGGTAAGGAATTTTTCTCCCCGTATTTTTCGACTGCCTAAATATTTAGCGTTGGTATGAAAAAATCATACATCTTAAATCATAGTTCATAAATCATAAATCCATCTCGAATTTATTGGTTGATGAATTAG
>CAZXYA010000812.1:0-3618 GCA_964644655.1 uncultured Saprospiraceae bacterium
TGCTATGATATGTCGCACCTTTGGTGCTGATTAATTTTACTTTGCGTAACATCAGATTATAATAATTTTTTGTTTTTTATTTAATACTATTAAATTTTTTATAATAACTAATTAAATCCATTACCTTTGACAAGGAATATTATCAACCATTCAATCTCATAACTAAACAAATTTTATAATATGAAAAAAATTTTGAAAATTGCAGGAATAATCTTTGCTATCGCAATGATTGGTGGAGCATGGTTTGCCTATACACCTGTAGATTTAAGACCCGATTATTTAGGGGATAATATAGCCGAAAAGGATTATACCAAAGGAAAAATTTTAATGCAAGAAATGCAAGCCGCATATGGAGGTAAAGAGAATTGGTTGGCACAAAAAACGGGTACTTTTGTCCAAGTAGCCGATTGGTATGAAGACAAATTTGGGCTATCAGGTTGGGATGAATTACCACAACAACTTCAATTAACTTCCACCTTAGGAACCGATGATAGTGAACTGAGTTTATTGAATGGTCCAAATACAGGAAAGACTTGGGGCGTACAAAACTGGAAATATTATGAGACAGCGGTAGATGGGACAAAAAACTTTGTGGAAGATGAAAAGTATCTACAAAAAATGGTTTTCAAAAATTACTGGTTTCAGTTTCCTTTTAGAATTGGGGAAGCACCTATTATTGCTTATGCAGGGGAAAGTACAGTAAAAGGAGAAACCTATGATTTATTATATGCGACTTGGGGAAGTGAAACCCCCAATCGAGCATACGACCAATATATTTTATATTTAGATAAGGAGACTAAATTAGTAGAATGGTTACATTTTACCATTCGAGATAAGCTCAAGTTGATACATTCTACTGCTCAGTTCACAGATTTTAGAACTATCAATGGTGTTGTTGCTCCTTTTAATCAATACATTACTCGCGGAACACCAGAAGAGGAAGGAGCTAAATTTCATGAGAATCGCTATCAATGGGTCCAGTTTGGAGAGGAAAGAGTAGAACGATAAAGCCGAAGTTTTACACTACAAAAAAACAGTAATCAAATAATGAAAAAATTTGAAAAATATCTAAATAAGGAAAATACGCCAATGCCATCTGAACATTTGGACATTTTAGAAAAAGGAGTGGAAATGCTTCTTGAATCCGTACTTCCCATCAATGAAAAGAATAAACTATTAGATGTTGGTTATTTAATAGGAGAAAATGGTTTTCGTCGGAATGAAGATGGTAGTGTATATGCTGCTGTTTTGACAAAAATGCCAAACGTTACCATTGACATGATTGATTGGTGGTTTTGGTGGCATGCTGCGGAAGATGTAAGGTATCAAATCTGGTATCCGGATATGCACTTTGCTATTTCATCTGACTTTCAAGGAGCATATAAGGATGCGTCCAAATCTTATAGAGAACGATTGCATTTAAGTAGTCACCTCGTTACGGAAGATGTCGGAACTGGAAAAGAAAAGATAATGATTGATTTTATGAGTCCTGCCGAATTTGGTTTTGATAGCAGCAGGTTGCATCCTAAAAGAGAGACTGTTATTTGTGCAAGGGTCGGTTCACCTGACCGAGGAGTTTGGGGCACAAAAATGTGTCATTATGTAAGAACGACAAATGAGGGGGTTGAAATGCGCAGTCGTTTTTGGATTGGTCATAAGGTTCAACGGATGGGTGGCTTTGCCCAAGGTTTTTTTAATTCAATTTTAAATAAACCATTTGTGAAAAAGAAACTAATTCCTAAATCGTTGGGAAAGGCCATGTTTCACCATTGTTCACAAGAATATCACAATCTGGCAGAGATATTACCGCAGGTATATGAAGAAGAAGGGTAACAATTCCTACCTAGATATGCCAAATTTTAAAAATGTGGCATATCTCAAATATAACTGTAACCCATTTTTTACAATAAAATTATTGCTGGGTTATTTTACAAACACACATTATGGAAATTAGCAAAACAAGAAAAATCATTGGCTAGGTCTTATCTGGATTTACTGCCTTAATTTTAATTCGTTCTGGAATTATGAAAATAATGAATGGACCTAAAATGGCTGAAGGACTTGGAGCTATTAATATTACAAATGCACCTTTGTTAGGAGGAATAGAAATAGCTTGTGTAGTACTATATCTAATTCCAAAAACTTCCAATATTAGTTTCTTTTTGCTTTGTAGTTATCTCGGCGGTGCTATCGCTGCGGCTATTGCTCAAGGGACCTGGTGGGGCGCTCAAACTAGAAACCTTTTTCCCTTGGGCGGCGGAACAAATATTGACTGCTGATGCTAACCATTTTACGGAAATGGGCTATGGACCAATTGAACGTAGAATGGCAAGAATAAAAATGGGGCTTATTTCCCATTACCAATTAATAAGAGCTTACAAAATATAGTAGACCATCGCCTAACTATTGCTGAACTTTATGTGGATGAACAAGTATATGCAAGCAAGGTCGAAAAGGAAATCAAAAAACTCATTAGCGCAGGGTTTCTATTGGAAGAGGAAAGAGCACAATTGATTAAAGCAGCTATAAAAGAATATCAGGTAGCCATTACTATTAAAAAATAGTGCTTTGTTTCAAAATTTTGATTCGTCATTAAAAACTAATCACGAAGTGGTTAAACATGAATAGCCCTGAATTTACAATTCGGGGGCGAAGGATAAAAATCCCTAACAAGCAACCACGAAGTGGTTGAATATGAACAATTTAAGTTCAACCACTTCGTGGTTGATACCAGTCGATTGACCTTTGTCAAAGGAGCATGGAAAGATAAGGTTTGGGGATTCAATCTTGGCGGACTTATGAAGGCTCCGCCACCTCTTCTTCTTTTCAAATAGATGCAGTCAATAATAAAGAAGTGGCTGCCTGCCGGCAGGCAGGTATCGACTCCCGATGTATCAAGTCTCCAAACTTGATACGAATATCCGCTTAGCCTGCTCCGATTTTATCGGAGTCTCCTGACCAGCATTGAGAACTTACGTCAGATAAAAAATTGATATTGCTAATTTTTTTAAACTGTCGTCTAGCTCGTCAAACTGGTCTCTACAACTACCCTTCCACAAACCCCTTCCAATTTTTCATATAGTTAATAAATGTCTCACTCAATCCTTCTGTTTGTAAATGTTGGGTGGTCACAGGGAGGCTAGCTATTTTGAAAGTAGCATCGTTCATCACCTTGACAGGAAAGTCATGATGTAAAATCCCTGCTCTTCCAACCGTCACAAAATCTACTTTTGATGCTAAAATTTTGGCTACATCTGCTGCCGTATGAATTTTGCCCGCTACAGTTAATTTGACCTCTTTGTAATCAAGTTCCGTAAAATGATTTAACAAAGATTTTTCTTTATGTTCTTCTTCCTCAGGATATTTAAATACATCCCAAAGAGAAACATCTAAAAAATCTATTTTTCCCGAATCAATTAATTGTTGGCAAAGGATTTTCATTTCACTCAATTGCATCCCAAATCTTTCGGGAGAAATCCGAACACCTAACAAAAAATCCTCTCCACAAGCCACTCGAATACCATTAATTATTTCAAATAACAACCTTGCTCGATTTTCTAAACTTCCACCGTACTCATCGGTTCGTTGGTTGATACTTTGACTTAAAAATTGGGCAAC
>CAZXYA010000813.1:0-3614 GCA_964644655.1 uncultured Saprospiraceae bacterium
CTGCAAACTGCACTAATCCACCACTGTAATCTTCATCATATTCGTTCGGTAGCGTTGTTTAATAGGCATACTGCCAAGATTGACAATAGTATCTCCTTTTTTCAATTCTCCTTTTTCTTTCAGAATTTCTGCGACGTCTATAATCGTTTCATCGGTAGTAGTGAATTTATCGTAATAAAAGCATTTAACTCCCCAAACGAGGTTTAAAGTAGCTAACATATAGTCTTGGTCAGAAAAAATAAATATCTCTGCCTTAGGTCTAAAACTAGATACTTTAAAAGCGGTATAGCCAGAAGTGGTCATGCCTACAAGTGCTTTAGCATTAATATCTTCGGATAATTTAGCTGCGTTCAAACAGATAGCATCGGAGTAGAAGGTTCTAGATTTTTTAGCTGGTTTTGGGCGTTTTCCGATAAAAGAGAAATGCTTTTCTGTTTCGGCAATAATTTTATTCATCGCCTCTACCACTAATAAAGGGTGCTTACCAACTGAAGTCTCTCCACTTAACATGACAGCATCTGTCCCATCTAATACTGCATTGGCCACATCCGTAATTTCTGCCCGAGTAGGAGAAGGGTTTTCAATCATACTATCCATCATTTGCGTAGCGACGATTACAGGTCTAGAACGTTGATTACATCTTCGAACAATATCTTTCTGCAAGGTTGGCAGCCGTTCCATAGGCACTTCAATGCCCAAATCACCCCTAGCAACCATAATGGCATTGGATTCTCGAATAATTGCATCGATATTAGCTATGGCTTCTGGCTTTTCTATCTTGGCAATAGTTTTAGCAGGATGTTTAGCCGCTTTAATTTTTTTAGCCAATCTTTTCATATCCTTACCAGTACGAACAAAAGACAGGGCAATCCAATTGACAGGTTGGGTTAAAATAAAGGCTAAATCTCTTTCATCTTTATCGGTCATGGAAGGAAGAGAGATTTTTGTATTAGGTAAATTAACGCCTTTGTTAGAAGACAAGAAGCCACCAAAAAGTACTTTTAGTTTGACGGTGTCAATTCCATTGGTATCTACCACTTCAAATTCTAATTTTCCGTCATCTACCAATACTTTTTCTCCAATCTTTACATCCTGAGCAAATTGCTGGTAGCTCATATAAATTTTTTCCTTGGTACCAATGCATTCTTCATTCACAAAAGTTAATATATCACCCTCTTTGATTGGCAATTTATTATCTTTTATTTTTCCCACTCTTAATTTAGGGCCTTGCAAATCGGCTAAAACTCCGATATAAAGATTGTGTTGCTCATTAATAGTACTTACGTGTTGAATCACTTTTAAATGATCTTCATGTGTACCATGAGAAAAGTTTAGCCTAAATATGTTAACACCTGCTATGGCTAAGGCAAGTAATTGCTCATAAGAATTACAAGCAGGACCTACGGTAGCAACAATTTTTGTATTTTGATGATCAACAATTTTCATATATGCAAGTTATTTAGTGGCTTATTGGTATAGGAAATAGGGCGAAAGTTATGATAAAAAAGACAAAGTAAATTGTAAATTACTTAATTTCCAGAGTACTAAGTGTAAAAAGTACAATAATTAAATCGCAAATGTAATTGTTCTAAACTATAATAGAAGTGAAAATGCAATTTATTTTATAAACAGGATGAATTAACTTGAGAATTCAGAACCCTAAAATAAGCTAGAAGCTATCTTTTCAAAAACTTTTTCTTTTTAAGCTAAAAAATCCAAAACCAAATAAAATTGGCTGGAATTTTTAAAATTATGTTAAAATAAGTGACATAGCCCTATCCAAACAGTCAATTATTAGGAGGAATAGCTGAAATAGTGAAAAATCCAAATATTTGGTAATATAGATATTTATTTTATTTTTAAGTTAAAATTATATATTTATATAATTGATTATCAAATATTTAAATAATTAGGTGCAAAAAAAAGAACTTAATCTTTTGGTTATCAAATGACTAATGTTTTATTTTGCACTGCATTTAATTAATCAAATTAAAATTGATATGGCAAACGTAGCAGAAAAAGTTGCAAAAATTATTATTGACAAATTAGGAGTTGAAGAGGCTGAGGTAACTCCAGAGGCAAACTTCACGAATGATTTAGGAGCAGACTCTTTAGATACAGTAGAATTGATTATGGAATTTGAAAAAGAGTTTGAAATTAGTATTCCTGATGATCAAGCAGAAGCTATTGCTACTGTAGGGGATGCAATTTCCTATGTAGAAGAAGCTGTAAGCTAACTAGTATTTAGTAAGGATTGCTCAAACAGCAAAAGACATCTTTAAAATTAGAGTCATTGAACATTAACCAGCTATTATTGGTTTTATTCCAAAGTAGTATAAAAACATCAAATGATGATGACTCTTACCTAAAACCGTAAAGTATTTACTTTTGTGGATATTTTGCGGTTTTATAGCTTTTAAAAAGACCTTTTAAGGAATGAGCTACTTTAAGCATCTAAATCAATTAAAATGAAAATCAAAATTCAAATTAAAAATTTGCCCCTTGATTTCATCAAATTGAAGCCTCCTCCGGAGGGAATAGAAAATCAAAAATTATCGACATTTCAAATCCTGCTTGCCGGCAGGCAGGTATCGACAATTTGTTGGTTTCAAAATTTACGTAAGCGCCCAGAGAAAATGTAAAGTTATTCTTATGCTAACTTACTGTGTAACTGGAATAAGCTTATCTTATAAAATATCCCCAAAGGCAATTACTAAGAAGAAGTTTTAAGGGCTAAAAATTTTAATTATACAGCATACTAAAGAATGTCTGTAGCCATAAAAAATATTTCTATCAACCCCAATCGAATATAAAATTTCAATTCTTATGAAGAGAGTTGTTGTAACTGGATTAGGAGCATTAACTCCAATCGGCAATAATTTAAAAGAATATAAAGAGGGCTTGCAAAATGGTGTTAGTGGTGCTAGTGAAATTACTAGATTTGATGCCGCAAAATTTAAAACTCAATTTGCTTGCGAAGTCAAAAATTTTGACGTTTCTACCTTAATCCATCGCCGAGAATCGCGTAGGATGGATATATTTACTCAATTTGGGATATTTGTTGCCGAAGAGGCGATAATAGATAGTGGGCTAGATTTGGATACTTTGGATATGGATAGCATAGGAGTGATTTGGGGATCAGGAATAGGAGGATTAAACGTTTTGGAAGAAAATGTTTCTGCCCATGCTTTGGGGGGAGGTACGCCTAGATATAATCCATTCATGATACCTAAGATGATTCCCGATATTGCAGCGGGATTAATTTCTATTCGATATGGATTTAGAGGACCAAACTATGCGACGGTATCTGCTTGTGCTTCTTCTACCCATGCGATTATTGCTTCGATGGATACCATTAGGATGGGTAGAGCGAAAATGATGCTAACTGGCGGATCTGAAGCAGTCACTTCCCAAACAGGAATAGGGGGATTTAATGCTATGAAAGCCTTGTCTACTAGAAATGAGGATTATAAAACAGCTTCTCGTCCTTTTGATAAAGATAGAGACGGATTTGTATTAGGAGAAGGGGCAGCCTGCCTAATATTAGAAGAATACGAACATGCCGTAAAAAGAGGGGCAAAAATATATGCAGAAGTAGTAGGAGGAGGAATGTC
>CAZXYA010000814.1:0-3608 GCA_964644655.1 uncultured Saprospiraceae bacterium
ACTGCCTACTGCCTACTGCCTACTGCCTACTGCTTTTCAAAGTCGGCTGCGTAGGAACATAATTAGGCGAAAATTTCTTAAAAGCCTCATCAAATTCAAGGTCATACCCCTCGGCTAAGTTAAAGGATATAGTAATATTGCCAATAAAATAACCATCTTTATCATTGGGGTTTCCTCTCTGTTTACCTACTGGATTACCAGCTAATAGTGGTGAAATTTCAGGGCTTCTGAAGGAAAGTTGGCTGGCTATTGAATTTTGTTCTTCTAATAATGCGAGGTTTGGATAGACCGTACTTACGTCATCTAAATAATCGGTCAGGGTAAAACGATAACCAAAGTCAAAGCCAATGTTTATTCGTTCGTTTAAACTAATTTTGATGCCTGCACCGATTGGAAATGCAATGCCCAATTTACTATAAGTATTCCCACCTTCTAAAGTTTGTCCTTCTGTACCAAGTGGTTGTAAATCAAACCATTTATCTCCTAATTTTGCTCGTGGATTACTATAAATTAAAGCGATTCCTCCAAAAATATAAGGGGCTGTTGTCTTATCATCTCTAACATCAAATTTAGTAATATTCCATTCTCCTTGGATACCTAATTCAAATAACCTAGCTTTAAAACTAAGATTCCGATTGGTCTCAAAGGTGTTAATGGCTTTTTGATTGGCATCATCCCCTGTTAGCGTTGTCTGAATAAACTGTGCTTTAAAGGCTAAATTTCGACTCCAATTATATCTTGCCAACACCCCAAAAGAAGCATGATTCTCTGCTACCTCATATTCAGATTGTAATTCTCCAAAATATTGAGAAAGACCAGCAGATAATCCTAGTTCCATATATTGTGCCGCACCAATTGTAGGAAAAATAAATACCAAATAAATAACCAATGATTTACATCTCATGCTTATAGTTTTTTGATCAGCCTTTTAATGGGAAGGTGGTGCTTGCGTCTTGTGTGGTGGGGGAATAGGAGTTTTTAACATCAAGAGCAATTTCAACTTCAAGCTCAATAGTAAAAACACCTAATAAGAGAACTTGCAAATAGCTTTCCAATTTTGTTTCCCGCAATTAAAAAAAGATCAAATACTTACTTTCTGTCAATATTTTGCATGAATCGACTTTTTCCTTTATAAAAAACAAAAAGTTGTATGTTTTTTTTGATTAAAACATTTTTTGTATTATTTTTACATTAATTAAAACAATCTGTTGAATGATAAAAAACTACCTTTATGCAAAATGAGCTTTCACATACTACCCCACCCCCATTTGCCTTTATGAATTTTAGGGAATATGGTAAAAAACTGAATGAAAACTGGTTTGAAATTATAATGATTCCCATGATTCTGTATTTATTAGTTGCTAAAGATATTAGTATTTCCTTTCAATTGGGACAAAACCAACCTATTGCTGATATCGAAATGCAAACACCAACAATAAATCCTGTTAAATTAGCAGTACCTACAAGTACCAATGTATCCGAAAAACCCTTCCATTTAGGACAATGGTTAGATAGTAGAAAGCCTGTTGCTAAAACTACTAAATCAACGCAGCAGCCTTCACAAAAAGTTGTGAAAGTGCCTAAGGCGCAGCATTTTTCCAACTTAACTTTTATTATGAGTCCCACCTATGCTAAAAGAAAAGGAATTCCTAATTCGGTGGTGAATGCTAAAAAACAAAACTGCTATAATTATGTAAAAAAATATGCAAGAATTGCCTTAAGAGAGCAACAGGAATATGGCATTTTGGCAAGTATCACTTTAGCACAAGGGCTTTTAGAATCCAATGCTGGAGAGAGCCGATTGGCTAAAGAATCGCTCAATCATTTTGGTATCAAATGTCGAAGAAAATGTAAAGGTTGTACTTGTCGAAATTATCACGATGATGATATTTACGATATGTTTCGCGTCTTTACCGACCCAATAAAAAGCTATCGGGAACACTCTATTTTATTAAATAATAGTCGTTACAAAAAACTCAAAAATTTTGGAAAGGACTATAAAAGCTGGGCGCATGGGTTAAAAAAAGCAGGCTATGCAACAGATAAGCGATATGCCGAGAAATTGATTATGATTATTGAGGCTTTGGGTTTAGAGGAGTATGATGATTTGTAGTGATAAACTTGTATAACTAGTTAATATTCCACGTTCGTCTATGATTTGCTGAGAATGGATTCTTCGGGAATAAAAAGGGCAGTTTTCCTACAAAAAACTATCCTTTTTGTTCTTCTCCTTTTGTACAGCCACCTCATGGCATTTATAAAATCTCAATTATTTTTATCGATTCGATAGAACAAAGGATTACTAAGCATAACATCAAAAAGCATTTAGGATTAAAACAATCCCTGTCCTTCTGTCTTTTAGTGCTTTGCTAGTGGTTCAAGGATTAACCGTAAAGAGGCAATGCCTGAAATTAATTAGTGTCGAAGCTCCCGACTAAAGTTCCCCTTCGGCGGGACAAGTAACGCTCCTTATTGATGCCATCGAGTGATTTAATGTTACAGACAGGGTCAGAGCTATGCTCTTTTAACTAAAAATCAAGGAGCATCACTCCAGCACTAGTACATTCACGCTTTACGGTCAATAGGTTCAAGTAAGTTCTCCTTCTGTTCCTCTTTTATATACTACACAGGCTGACCGCAAATAGCCGAGATATGCCAAATCTCGAAGATTTGGCATATCTAAATCGTTTGAAATCATTTTTCAATAAATATGAGTCAATTTTCAGAAACATTATTTCAAGCCGTTCCGATTGTCGGCATTCTAAGGGGTCATTCCAAAGTTACTACGCTAAAAATAGTAGATGCCTATTATGAAGCTGGATTTACAACGATCGAAATTACGATGAATACGCCACAAGTAGGATCAATTATTGAAGCTATCTTAAAAAAATATAAGGGTCGGCTCAATGTAGGCGCGGGTACTGTTTGTACTACTCCTGATTTGGCTATTGCTTTAGCAGCAGGCGCTCAATTTATCGTCTCTCCAATTGTTGATATTGCCTTAATTAAAAAATGTAAAGGATTGGGAATTCCCGTTTTCCCTGGCGCTTATACGCCGACTGAAATCTATCATGCATGGGCAGCAGGTGCTAGAATGGTCAAATTATTTCCAGCCAATTTTTTAGGACCAAAATATGTCAAAAATGTACTAGCGCCTTTAGATCAAATAGAAATTATGCCAACTGGTGGAGTCAGTTTGGAAAATATTGATAGCTATAGAAAGGCAGGCGCTAAAGCTTTTGGGGTAGGTGGTTTGTTATTTGATAAAAAATTGATTGCAGCAGAAGATTGGAGAGGATTAAAAGAACGATTAATCGTTGTAAAAGGGCAATTAGGGAGCAGGTAATAAATAAGCTACCCAAATTTTGCGAAGTCATTTTTCTTTAGACAAGGCATGAAAAAGCGTAAGCTTTTGAACCCGAAGGGATGGGAGGCTTACAGTCATAAGCCTTAGTTACGACGAGTATTTTTAACTTGAACAAACGCTGTTTGTGAACCGCACAGCATGAAGGAGTGTGAACTCCTAAACCGTGAAAGGGGTGGGCTGCCGATGCTAAAGGAAAAAGCACGAGCAAAATGGGCAGGTAGGTTATATTTTACCTGTTCCC
>CAZXYA010000815.1:0-3608 GCA_964644655.1 uncultured Saprospiraceae bacterium
AGAATATAAAAAGATATTCTTAACGATGAAAGGTATTCCTAACAACAAATGTTTGATTTTTCGCACAGAAAAAACACTTTCTAGTGGGGCTCGTTGGAATGCAGTCCAACGCACTTTATCAATACCCCTTCCATTAACTGAAAATCTCACTACTTTCATAGTATCAATTATAGAAAAATGTAAATCACATTTAAGAGAGAAATATAGCGATGAAATAAATCTTGTAAATAAGAATGGAAAAATCGCACGAGATAAAAGACTGGAACTTCTTATCGAGAGCCACGATAATGCATTTAGGCTTGGAAATGAGGAGCTCATTAACTTAAGTTCTTCTTCCATTGAAAGTAAGAAAGAAAACATTACTATTAGCGCTGAAGAAAACATATGCAAATGTTTTAATCCCGAAATAAAGCGGCATTATTATGGTTGTAATTATGGTGGTATGCTTTACGCAAAAATTAATAATTATTCAAAATTATTCGATATGGATAATGAAAATAGATTTCTTATTGCTAAAGACATTATAGGTAAATATTGTTATATAAACGCTGCAATTGAAATTGAAAGCATTTGTATTGGACCTGCTAGTATTAATCTTAAAATACATGTAAAGGAAGCTTATATTAAAGATTATTATAGTGAGTCAGACTATAAACATGAGTTGGCGTTTGAATGAAAATTGAAATGAAAAAATTTAATGGAATTCCATTAAATTTTAAAGTTTTAGGTGATTTCAAGGTAATAGTTTCGGTAAGTCCTGATTTGACGTTACTGGTTTCTTTTTAATCTCCTTTTTCATTTCATAAAAACTAACCAATTCTCTCGAAATTAATTGAAATTCTTCATCGTTTATTTTACCGTCATCGATGGCTTTAGAAATAAGTCCAGAAATTGTATTTAACTTAGATTTGCCGAGAATAATAATATCTTCGGATTTTTTTAATTTCGATCGTAACTTTTTCGAAATAAATTTAAATACTAATCCGAAAAACCCACTTACACCTCCGGCTATCCCGAGTCCAGTTGCTAAAGGAGGGACAATTATTGTTGCCGCACCACCGCCCGAAAGAGCCACTGCAACCATTACACATCCACCGTCTAAGATTTCTGTAACGTTTGTAATTTTTTTGTAATTTTTACGAGAGGCTTCACTTTTATTTAATTCCCCGATGATTTCGTCTTTGATTTCTTTTATTCTCGTTAAGCGAAACTTGGCCGCGTCTAGATTTAGTTCCGAATTCATTTTATTCTATGACTATATAATAATTTCGGAAATATCACAAGCTGCTTTTAAGTAATTAAGTGGCATTTCTCTATCTATAAACCTATATCTATGTAATGCAAGATTATCATATAAAAATATTCCATCTACTCGTATTTCATCCTCTAATTGAAATTCAACACCGTCTGTGAAATTTGAGCTTATACCATCTGAACTTTTATAAATTGTACAAAACCTGTATGATGCTCGCTTGGTCCATGCAATCCTAACTCCCGGTAATAGTTCTTTAAACCTAAATCGGTGCATTCCTGGGAGTGATAGTCGTGATCCTAGTCGTATATCTGGGGACTCCGCCAAGAATACTTCTATACAAAAACTATAATTCCCAGTTTTAGGTCTCATCATAGGGCCATCCTGCAAGGTATCGTCTGTCGCCAATTGTAATGTTCCACTACTTTTGGTAGCCAAAATAGTTTTATGGTGCATTACTCCAATCTCTCCTCCTGTAACATTAAACCTCCCCATTAAATTTCCTTTGTTAGATATTGAACTAATGCTCCCAGATATATTCAGAGTTTCTAGACTAATATCTAACGCCCATGAAAGCTTTTGCGGCATTGCAAACCAGTTGCCGGCAATACTACTCGAAGCCGGAAATTTGATTTCTTCTCGTACATATTTATTGTCTTTGAATTTTAAGCCATAAATTTTGTTTTCCGAGCCTTCACCATTAAATCCTTCAACCCCTCCTAATTCGATTTCTTTTCTTTTATAATTCCCATATTTGTACTCAAAACCATATACTTTATTGGGAGACGGATTATCGTCAAAACCTTCTACATCTCCTAAATCTGTAATTGATAGACACACATTCTTTCGTGCCATTTTATATTATTATGAATTTTATTTTTCACCAATGAATTTTTAAAATTCACATTGAAACCAAATATTCATCGGGAACAATTTCACTCGTGTATAATAATCTTTTGAAGAGCGCAGTAGGATTAAAAGGAATTTTATCTATTTTAAATGGAGCTCGGTTTTCAAAGGTAACACCGGGTAAATTAGTCGTTACATCTGCTCCACGTAGACAAATTTTACAAAGTTTATTCTCTTCACTCGCAGTCCATTTAATTTTCATTCCTGGTAATATAGTAATAAACTCAGTCGAGGGTGCTTGTAAAAATAACTCTATGTAAACCGTCGAAGTTCTGTTTACTTTGTAATTTTGTTCGCGAAATTCTTCTAACATTTCCAAGTGAACAGGAATGCTCAAATTAACTTCATTACTTCGCTGTAAATAATATTCATTGTCACGTACATGAACATAGATGCTGTTCCTTTTATTAGGAACATATGCGATTAACGCCGTTCCATTATTCCTTATTTTCTTCAAACGATGTTGTTTTCCAACAAACGCATTCTGGGGTGTTATACTTAAATTAACTATCCATTTCGGGGGTTTAATCACAAGCCATTTATTAGCCTCATTTTTGATAAGTGAATATTTCACATTTTGTTGCACATTTTTGAAATCTACATTAGACAGGTCTTCTAACTGACCCGGGCTTAATTCTTCTTGAGTATAAGAATTATTATTGAATTTAAATCCGTAAACTTTATCTTCAACCCCCACATTTGGGTCGAGTCCTACATTATTCCCAGCATTATTTCCGGCAGGAGGAATTTCTATCGGGTGTCTTCTATAGACGCCGTTACCAAATTCGAGTCCATAAAGTTTATTATCTTCAGCTGGACTGTCAAACCCTTCGACATCTCCGAGATCGACGATTCCAACACCAAAACACTTTCTCCTGCCCGGTCCGCTCTGGTCTCCCATATTTTATTTTTAAAAAAATTATTTTTTTTGATAAATTATTGAATATATTATATTAATTTAAATGTTAAATTAAATGTAATAGCAAGCTCATATAACCCATTTTCAAGGGGTTATTTTGCGAATCTAAAATTGAAATTTTCATATTATAAATATCTCCTCTATTCATTTCCTTATATTGGAGCTCAGGAAATCTTTCGTGCTTACCGCTGTTGTATTCTTCATTGCCTATTGGAATTGTCCTTAAAACAGTTGAACCTTTTTCTCTAAAGATATTCTTTGATGTATTAAGGCAATCGAGGTGAACAAAAATTTCTTTGTGATTCATTAATTTTGGCAAAAACTCGGCTTCTTGAGAATCAGCGAAAGCCTGTGTATTGGGGGAAAAACCTAAAGTTTCGGCGAGAGACGAATTGATAAATATATTATTTTTCCCCCCACCTGTAACTTCCAATTTCAATTTTCCGGTTGCTTCATTTATTGTTAGTTTGCAGTTATATTCTTTGAAATAATCATTCAGTTTACAAACGTTATAATATCCATCCGGTA
>CAZXYA010000816.1:0-1409 GCA_964644655.1 uncultured Saprospiraceae bacterium
AATGACCTGTTGTTGCGCGTCTAAAGCCTAATTCTTTCGCCTTTACAACGCTCCACTCCTTTTTTGAGGTAGCGAACTCTAAAAATAAAAGATAATCTGTAAAAAATAATTGAAGCCATCAAAAAAATTAAGAAAATATCATAAATTGCCCTCCTAATGCAAAAAATCAAAAAAATGTTATTCTTTACACTTCTACTCTGTTTATTAATTACTTTGACTAGATGGTTCTATTACGCATTAACCAGTAGCAAAAATGAAGTGACACATACATTGGGATGTTCAAACACAAAATATGACATCCAAAAAATGTTTAATGGCTCTATTCATAAAGGCTTAGTTCATATAGCTGAATTGGCAATGTTATGCAACTTAGTCTATCGACATGAGGGCACCAAAAATCAAGATGAATTTGGACAATGGTGTAGAAGTCCCATTTTGCCCATTAAAGCGAACACCGAAGATACGTCTAAGAATATATTAAAGAGCTTCTATTATGAGATTTGGGAACTAGAAACTACCCCTCAAAAAAAGAATATCGCCATTGTTTTCCGAGGTAGTACTGCATCTTGGGACGATTGGCGTACAAATTTTAGATGGTTTCGCATATTCGACAATAAAACTTATGACCATTACGACCAACTAAATGAAATTAGTAAGGACTTGATTAAAACTATTCAAAATCATCCTAATAACCAAGGTAAAGAACTCACCTTTATTGCTACTGGTCACAGTCTCGGAGGTGGTTTAGCACAATTTTTAGCTTATGCTGTCCCAGAAGTTGAACTCGTTTTAGCCTTTAATTCTTCTCCTGTAACTGGTTATTTTGACTTAGAAAAATCAAGAAGGATTGCTAATTCAAAAAATCTACATGTTTATCGAATCCATGAAAGTGGAGAAGCCCTATCGTATGTAAGAGATGCCATGATGCTACTCTATCCGCTATCTCTATTCAGTACCAAAGATCCTGCGATGGTTAAAATTCGATTTAGTTTTTATACTGGTAGAAATTTAGTCTTTCAGCATGGAATTGAAGAAATTGCTAAAAATTTAATTTCTTTAAAAGAAACCAAAATTAATTAAAATTGGTTATGCTGTTTTTAATTGTTCTATAACAAAATCATAATCTTCTTTATTGACTCCATATTGTTCTAAATATTGCCAATCATCTTCCATACCCGAAAAAAACATTTCTTTATCTTTAAATAAATCTCTACTTTGAATATAAGTTGTCATAGCCTGCTCTTTTTGTTGACTACAATAATAGACATGTCCCAGATTCATCAATATAAAAGCATTTGGCTTATCTCCATTTTTTAAAGCTGTTTCAAAAATATCTTTTGCTTTTGATAGATTTTGCGATTGCAAATAAGTAAAGCCTAAACCATTATAGGAGTTAGCATACTTCGGAT
>CAZXYA010000816.1:1509-3605 GCA_964644655.1 uncultured Saprospiraceae bacterium
TCAAGCTTATCGCTTCCTCATATTTCTCTATCGCTAAGTCTAGTTTGCCTTGGTCTGATAAGGCATTGCCCAAATTGGAATACGCTGTGGCATACTTCGGATTCAAGCTTATCGCTTCCTCATATTTCTCTATCGCTAAGTCTAGTTTGCCTTGGTCGTATAAGGCTATGCCCAAATTGTAATACGCTGTGGCATACTTCGGATTCAATTCAATTGCCTTATTGTAGAACACTATACTTTCGTCATATCTTTTTTGTTTTTGGTAATTAAATCCAATAATAAAATTAGCAAAAGCCTTCTGTTGGGTATTCTGAATTAAATCTTTCTGCAAAAAATCTTCTGCAAGGTCTCCTATAATTTTGTAATTGTCTATTTTGACGGCATCAATCGCTGTTTGCATTCTTAACCCCCAACCTTCAATGGATTTCTTTTGACTATCAACTCCACTAGTATGAACAACTCCCCCCCATTCGTAGGCACGATTTAATCCATATTTATCTAAGAGTAACAAATAAGTTGTAGCTGCAATAGCTAGATAATTAGCATCCGCACAAAGTTGATGATACAAATAACTAATTGATAATTGCCAAGTATCATCTTCCTGATAATCTATACGCTCTGGTAATTTTTGTTTATAAAAACTAGCTAAGCTATCATGTTGCTTTTTCCAATCTTTCGGTGAACGATTGAGTAATGCCCGTAACATGAGTTCCCTAACAGTGGGATGATACGTCCATTTTCCTGCACGTTGTTGAACAAAAGGCATAGATTTGAGCCAATCAAATTGAATAGCTGCCTGTGTCTCATCCGCTAAAAAAGTGCCGATAATATCTTGGTTTAATGCTCTAGCAGTAGCAGCCGTTAAAGCTAGTTTTTTTTGGATAGGGTCTTCTACCCACATTAAAAATCGCTCCACCGCATCATTACTCATGTCTTTTAAATCCTTGGAACTAGCAGGAGCATTTTTCGCCAAAGTAACCATCCAAACAGGCAATCTCCCCGATATTTTCATAATGTCATTCACCAACACTTCATCTTCGATATTCATTTCAGCTAATAGTAATTTTGATTCTTCGACGGTAAAAGGCTCAAGCGGGACGGATTTAATCATATGAATATGCTCCGACCAATGGGCTGCATTTAATTCATCTCTCCCAGCAATAACCATCGTAAGATTCATTGGCAAGGCTCCAAATTTCTCATCAAAAAAACGACGCAACCAATTATCCAAATAAATGCCCGTTTCTTCATAAGTATCTATAAAAAAACATAGGTGGTGTTTTTCTTCATATTCCCAAAGGTCATTTAGAAAAAGAGGTGTTAATATTTCCTCTGGTTTTAAAACTAAATCTATTTCTGCTTCATTTGTCCAGTTACTATATAGGTAAGTCGTTAATTCACTGGCTACATTAGCAGCAGCATCTTTGTCTATCATTTTAGAGACCCCTCCGACTACAGGAATCGAATCTGCCATATTTATGGCTCCTTTTACAGCTGTCTTGGTCAAAAAGGAAATCCATCCCTTAGGTGCTTTACTATCTTCTTTTATTTTTTTATTGACTTTTAGGTAGGTACTATATTGCTCTATAAAGCTAGATAATGGTTTATCCAACTGAGCCAACTGTTCGGCAATAGCATACATAAGAGCTATTGGATTTTTGATGTCTTCATCTACGTAGGCAGATAATGCATTTTTCTGTTTTGCTTTGGCAATTATTTCCTTTGTCAGGTAGGTTTTACCAACCCCTCCTCTACCATATATATTAAGTATATCAATAAAATCATCTGCTTCTGGGTTTGAGCAATCTAAATGTTTCTGAAATAATTGCAAAGGTTCTTTTCGACCAACAAATATTTTTGTCTGCTTTTGTTGATGCTTTTGTTTTTTTGATTTACGGCGTCGCTTGTTTGTCATCGTTTGATATGTTTAAGGAAAAAATCAGTACTTCTTTCTGACCATCTAATAGGTAAACTTTAGTCAATAATCATTACCACTAGCCCATAAATCAACTCACCCAATCAACCCCTTTCTTCAAAAAAACCAATGTCTGCGCTTCCCTACTCCCCTCCTCTACTTGGTGATTATACACCCAATT
>CAZXYA010000817.1:0-3604 GCA_964644655.1 uncultured Saprospiraceae bacterium
CTCCAATTAAGCACGTTAAGAAAGAAGACGGCTCATTGGCTAATGTAGATGATGTATTGACTGTAAAAGTAATTGAGTTCAACAGAGACGATAAGCGTATCTTAGTATCTCACTTACGCTACTTAGAAGACATTCAAAGAGAAGCAGATGATCAAGTACGTCAAGAAAAAGTGAAAGAAAGAAAGCAAACCACGCAAGCGGTTAAGAAAGTGCAGACAAACGTTGAAAAATCTACTTTAGGTGATTTGGATGTATTCTCTCAATTGAAAGATCAATTGAAGAAAGACGGCAAATAAGCAAGTCTAAATTACATAGTATTCCTGCCTACCGGCAGGCAGGTAAGATATAGATAAGCCCTCAATCAGTTTTGGTTGGGGGCTTTCTTTTTGTCTCCCTTAGAATTCTTGCATCATAGCTCACTATAAATAGGTGGTCAGACAAAAAATTGATGAAAATCCACTACTAATTATTTTTTAGCAACGGATTAAGTTAGCAACGGATTTTACACAGATTAAAAAATTAAATGTAAGTATTTAGCACATCGGAGTAGTTATCTTTATTTTTACCATTTAAGTCATTTAAGAGTGAGGAAGACCAAACTATATGAACTTAAATTACTACATGGTAGAAAAAAGAGGCTATTTATATGTTTTGCTAAATAAATACCAACACACAATTGCATTTAATTTTCAGCGGCAGTATCCTCCTCCAATTACAGCAGCCCCAAAATAAAAAAGCCCTTCATCAAAAACAGATGAAGGGCTTTTTTAAGTGAATATCAAAAATATTAAATACCCAATTTAGTCTTCACTTTATCCGTCACATCCAAAGGCTCATCCGCAAAAAGAATCACATTAGGAATGGCTGTATCAAAAATAAATAAGAAATCACCTTCTTTACCAACTTCTTTAATCGCTTTATCTACTTTATCTAAGATTGGCTTTAATAATTCCTCTCTTTTTTTCAACACATCATTTTGCACTTTTTGTTCGTAAGCTTGAATTTCCTGTTGCTTCTTCTGTAAGAGGGCTTGTTTTTCTTGTTGTTGCTTTGGGTTTAATTTTCCAGCATTAACTTCCGCTCTAACTGCTTCGTACTCTGTTTGAAAGGCTTTTACCATGCCTTCCCCTTTACTCACTAATTGTTTCTGTAAAGTTTCTAATTGAGAATCTGCAGCTTTAACGTCTGCCATAGCTTCTAACAAAATCCCTGTGTTAACATGTCCTACTTTTTGAGCGAAAGCACTTAAAGCAAAAACAGCTAAAACAAAAGCAAAAAATATCTTTTTCATGTTTTGTGATTAATGATTATTCTGAATGAAGGTAAAATCGTCTATTAATGTTTGAATTTTTTACCTTCTATTTAAATTGTTTAATAAGTATAATATTAGAGCATCAGATAAAAAAGGGAGAATTATCCGTGTTATAAAATAAGTAGCACAGATGAATAATAACACGGATTTTAGATAGATTGATAAATTTAATAATATCAATTTTCTTTCTGACTATCTAATAAGTAATTACAAAATTAGCAGCAAAACACACTAAATACCCATTTTTCACAAAGATTAAGGAATATTTAATAAAATTGGTTACTACTGCGTTAACTTCTGCCTTTATTTTGACCTAAAAGCCGCATTATTGGTCACTATTTTATAGTACACAGCCTAGAGACTATTTCATTGAGGCCTGGGAATAGAGATAAAATATCAGAATGGATAAAATCGAGCAGCTACTATTTCATCCTTTCCATTTATCCTTGTTTAATCTCGATTCTTGATTCTCGCCTCTCTAATCTGTTTTTTAAGTGGCACAAAGATAAAAGAAAACTTTAAAACCATATATCTAAGAATATTTTAGCTTTTCTCTATTTTTTTTAAAAAGTCAATCAAAAATGGTTACCTATCCTATTTTTCATACACTAATAGATAGGGGCTGTTGCGAATTAAAACGTCTTAAGGGAAAGAATATCACAAATTGATAACAAAGTAATAAAAAACTGTGATAATTAATTTATCTTTTTGAGAGGTAATCCCTTGTAAATGTTTACAACTTGCAATCGAAAGTAAGAATCCGATTTATGTCATAAATGTTTGCGGAGGGATTTTAAATAGTTTTAACAAAAATTTAAAATTCCTCCTACAACATTCTTTTAGTCGAATTAGTTTTATTTTCAGAAATCACAAAAAAACCGATAAATAATTTGAACTATGAATATCAGGAATATTAAATTAGCACTAACCGTAGAATTAATGAATGATCTTTCTTCCAGAAATTATTTAGGAAAAGTGAAAGCATTAATGCGAAATTTCAGCGGGCAAGTAGGTGCTTTCAGAGGGGAAGAAGAATTGAAGCATACCACTCTAAATAATGATCATTCTTTAAAGAGTTTAGTTTTAGAATATGATAACTGTATTTTAAATATTGATTTAGTAACAAATAATACGACTAGAAATCAATTTATTAACCGTTTTGATTTAGCCGCATAGAGATTTACTGCTTATTATTGTTGAAGGGGATAGAAACTCTCATATCCCCAAAGAATTTTTCCAAAAACCAATTGCTGGATTAACATAAAATCTGCTCCATTTACATCTGCGAAATATTTTTCAACGATACCTGTTCCTTTGTCATTTAATACCATTCGTCCTTCCTTTGTCTTTTTGATGATAGGATGTAATTTGACCACTTTTTCTGCTTGGTTTTCGGTCTTCAACCGAATAATACCAAAAGGTAATAATTGTTCGATAGAATCCCTTTCTTCATAATGGTTGACAAAATTCTCCGCCACTAATCTTTCATAGCCAATTAAGTATTTTTCAATTTGTCCTTTTGCTACCGGTCGATTTATGGTAGGCGTGCTTTCATAAAAAGGCATCAACTGGAAGCTTTTTCCATTGCGCTTAATTTTAAAAGACTTGTTTTTTTGTTTGGGATATTCTATACTGACTGACTGAATAGTAGATAAACGTTCTTGAAAAATAGCTTTATCTCGCCAATCTATTTCTTCTGTCATATAACGAACTCGTAAAGAGCCTTCAAATCCTGGTACATAAGTCACAAAAGGTTCTTCTGTTTCTTCCTTAATCATATGTGTCCCTAATTCATCATTCGTTACGCCTCCGACATAATAACCTCTTATTTTTTCGCCAGCTTGGTTATAGATTTCTACCTTGATATTATTTGTGGCTATATCATTAATAATATTTTTAATGGCAGCTCTTGGTGGTGTATATTTTATTTTTAATTTTTGAATGGTATTTAAAAGCGTACTGACAGCATTAGGATTGGCTCGATGTTTTCCATTTAATTGCCAATACTCTTTTTGTCGTTCTAAGGTTATATTTTTTCCATTTCTATTGGCAATAAAGATTTTATATACTTGGTCTATATCTTCTACTGCAAAGTTTCTTGCTTCCGTTAATAAAGTGGTCTTTGTATCTTTCTTTGTGGTTAGGTAATAGGTAAATCCACCAATAACTAAGAATAATATTAATAAAGTGAGTGTTTTTTTCATGTTTTTTTATTCAAAAAAGAAAGGCTAACAACTAAAAATGAGCCAATGGCAAAAGTCATTGGCTCATTTAAAAACGATAATCATTTAT
>CAZXYA010000818.1:0-3583 GCA_964644655.1 uncultured Saprospiraceae bacterium
ACAAAGATACGGGTGAAGTAAGGTTATTTAAAGTACAAAAAGAGGGTTTTGTGAACTATTTCAAGAGGTGTCAGGTATCAGGAGTCAGGTATCAGGCTAGGTAGATGCATGGGCGACTATTAATCACAAATAATTCGTTATCAATACTTTACATACAACAATAGTAAATTCAAAGGTAGCTTTTAATATTTACACACCTAATATTATAAAGTAAAAAAGTATCCATTTGTGAATAAATAACATTTTCACAAGCCAATTTTTTGTCAAATTTCATACAAAAAAGTAGCAAATTTTAACATATTTTGATTTGCATCTTTGTTTTTCTGATTATTTTCATGCTCTAATTGGTAGATTCTTTCCTATTTCTTTAGCAATATTATCCAATCCAGTTACTTTTTAGCCCTGCCTTTAAAAAATGTATAACAAAAAATGCCCTGCCCCTTAGCTGTTCTTTCCAAAGCTGCTATTCCTTCTTGAAATTCCGTTGGCGTCATTAATTTTTCCGCAATCGCTTCATTTTGGATGCCTTTTATCATGGCAGTAAATGTATTTAATGTAAACCCTTCCACCAAGGTAGGTTTGGCATCATCTACATAAATTTGTCTAGGACTCACTTGTATGTCTGAAAATTCAGCTTGTTGTAAAAGCGGATATAATGTTCTACCTATATTAGCATTCCCGCCTTTTTGTTTTTGCAATGCTACCTGTGCATGGATGACCTTTCTTGCCATTTTATTTTCTGGATGAAAATATACAGAACCATGATCGCCTTCAATGACGGTAATCGTTCCGTTAGGTTTTAAGACTCGTTTTAATTCTTTTAAAATTTGATGAGGCGATGGAACATGTTCCAATACAAAACAAAGAAAGATATGGTCAAAAGAAGCATTCTTAAAAGATAACTTGGTCAAATCCTCATTTAGAAACTGAGTATTGACTAAGCCTGCTTCCTTCGCTAATTTCGCTGCTTTTTTTAATGATTGCTCCGAAAAATCTATACAAGTAAAATGGCAATCTGAATTTTGTTTAGCAATAATTTTAGTTTGCGCTCCTACCCCACAGCCTGCTTCTAAGATGGTTGCGCCTGCCTCCCATTTTGAATCCCAATGTAGGAATTCTGCAATCGAATTTGCTTGGTCATATAGTCGTTTGGATTCTTCTTTGGAATAACCGTGAATATAGTCATAGGCTTGTTGTCGCTGATTTTCTACCACTATTGTCTCTAAATCTTCCAGTTTATGCAGAATTTCCAAAGAAGATTCAAAAAAGGTTTTGCCAAAAGGCGTAAAATGTAATTGATTATTGGTTCTATGGAAAATAGGGGTGCCAACAGAAGTTTCTACTTGTTTCAATTGATGACTCAAGGCAGATTGGGTTAGAAATAATTCTCCTGCTGCTTTTTTTAAAGAACCTAAACGATTAATGGCTTCTATTAATTTTAGATGGCGTACTTCTATCATTGTCAATTTTTCTTTTGACAAAGTTAGGTTGAAGTAGGGCAAAAACGCTAACATTTAGCTTGAAAAGAATTAGAGGGAGGTATTAGATTTTTTCATTTGTTTATCTCAAAAATATAGCAATTTAATCATATTTCAGTATCACTCATGCGGTTTACTCCCTTTGATATCTGGCATACCTGTTAAATAAATAGAATTCTCTGTATAATTTACATAGCCATCCATTATGTAATTATGCCAATATTTGAAGTCTGAATTATACTTAAAAAAACGATATTGCTTCTTTTCTATTTCTGCTATTGTACCTGTTATTTCTTGTCTTTGCATAAATTGCTTCCACGCTTCTTCACCATAATTTAATATTACATAAGGCGTTGTTAAGGTGATTCCTAAATCGAATATTTATAGTTTATCAACAGCAAATTTTACCGTTTCCCAAGCCTTCATATGTCCATCCAATTCCGCAGATAACTCCTTAAACACCTGATAAGCGCCATCCGTTGGACGAGCATCTCCATTTTCCATACTTCTACGTAAAGAAGCCAAGCGATTATTTAATTTAATCGGGAAATTCAAGGGGTCTTGCGCACTTTGATTCTTAACTTGATATAAAGCTTCTTCTATGGCAGTCATTTTTTCAATGACCGAAGTTACCGCATTTTCAGTTAAAGTATTTTCCTTAACCTTCGCTTGCAAACCCTTTCGCATTTTTCGGATGTCAATCACCGTTTGATTTGCCAAAGAAGTTTTTTCGACGATTTTTGTGGCTAATTCAAATTGCTCTTGTAAATCGGCTTTAGTAATCCCTTTTAAATTCGGGTCTATCAAAATTTTAAAGGGTAATGTTTTAGTATAATCACCCGCCGTTAATCTAACTTGATAATCGCCCAAAGGTGCTTTTGGTCCACGGGCAGGTCGAGCACTCCAAATAATCATGCCTTCAAAAGTCGTCGCTCCTTTGTAGCGCAAATCCCAAGTAAATTTATTCATCCCTGCTGCGGTTGTTGGTTTGCTAGAACCACCTCTTCTCCACCAAGGAATATTTGGGTCTACTTTATATTCCGCTTCCTTGCCTATAAAAGTATCCACGACTTTACCTGCTCCATCCAAGATCTCGACTACTACAGAATCTACCTGTTCTTTTAAATAATAAGGTACGACTAGGTTGCCTAGTCCTCGAATGGCATCTGTCGGTTGAAAAAGAATTTGGTCTTGTTTAGCTATGGCTGGTGTTAACTGACGCAAAGGACCAATTTCATCTAAAATCCAAAAACCTCGACCATGTGAACCTAAGACTACATCGTTGTCTTTGACCACTAAATCTCTAATCGGTGTATCTGGTAAATTTAATTGTAAAGACTGCCATAAATCTCCATTATTGAAAGAAACATAAACACCATGTTCGGTCGCTAAAAACAACATCCCTTTTCGGACAGGGTCTTCTCGAATCGCTCTTGCAAAATGTCCATCAGCAATGCCATTAATTATTTTGGTCCAAGTTTTGCCATAATCCATTGTTCGATAAACATAAGGTTGGCGGTCATCTACTTGGTAGCGGTTTGCTGCTATATACAATACGCCCGGTTGATGCGTTGATTCTTCGATGATACTTACTCTAGAAAATTTCGGTAAATTTTTAGGGGTAATATCATCCCATTTTTTGCCACCGTTTCTAGTAATGTGAATTTTCCCATCATCTGACCCTGCCCAAATGGTATTGATATCGTGATTAGAAGGTGCTAGGGCAAAAACCGTTGCATAGATTTCTGGACCATTCATATCCATAGTCAATACGCCGCCTGTTTTGCCAAGTGTCTCTGGGTCAGCATAGGTTAAGTCTGGGCTAATTTTTTCCCAACTTTGTCCATCATTCGTCGTTTTCCAAACGTGTTGTGAGCAAGTGTACATTGTATTGGGATCCAATGGAGAAAACATAATTGGGAACGTCCATTGCCAACGCTCAGGTAAAGAACTCGCTGGTTCTCCAGAGAAAAATCGTGGATATACTTGAATATCTCTTCGTTGCCCATTGCTGCGATCATATCGAGTCAATAAAGCGCCTTGACTACCTGCATAAAATAAATCTGGATTGGTTGGATGTTGGCTAATCCAACCACTTTCTCCAC
>CAZXYA010000819.1:0-3572 GCA_964644655.1 uncultured Saprospiraceae bacterium
CTCTTTTTCCGTTCTGCTGCGTTAAAAATTATCTCCGTAGCGGTGCTATGCAGAGAATTTTTGCCTTGCATAACGAAAAAATAGCCTCATCAAAAATGGTGATTATTTAACACTAGGTACTTATATCTAGTAAAAATTGTATTTTTCTTTCACGAATTCAATGTAAATTTCACCAACTGCTCTATAGCTTAATGAACTGCTCAAAGAAACCATCTGATAATGATTAGCTTGCATCTATAAAACTGTGTCAAAATGAACATGAGATTTTTATTATATTTTCTATTATCCTACTTCATGTTACCTGTAGTCTCTTGCGCTCAAGAGGATGCTATTTTCAGAAAAAAGGAGACTGTATTCAAAATAGGTGATCAACAGAAATGGGCTACAAAAAACTGGAATGATAAAAACTGGAAAAAAAGAATGTATTTAGTTCCAGACGGACAGGTTTTCTGGTCTAGAACTAAGATTGATATTTTAAAGAAGCAAGAACCCTTAAAATCATACGGACTTGAGTTGGAAGTTTATGGAGCGTATGAAGTATTTTGGGATGGAGTCTTGATTGGTAAAAATGGAAACCCTGGACAGGAAGCAGATTTACCACCTGAAGGTGAACTATGGACTACTTTTAATATTCCTATTGAACTAACCAATAAAGGAGAACATGTATTGGCAATGCGATTGAGCAATTATTATTTTCCGGATCATATAAGAATTTATGGCCTGAAGATAGATTATTACAACGATTTAATAACCGACAGACTCATTCAAAGCTCTTATATGCATGTTTTTGCAGGAGCTTTTCTAATTGCCTCCATTTATTTATTTTTTCTATTCTTAAGCAATAAAAAAGAGTACTCCACGCTTATTTTCAGTATCAGCTGCTTTCTTTTCTTTAGTTTGACTGTGACCCATTTTGTTAAAACAACTTTGCCTATCCATTACAGTTTGCATAAAATACGGTTAGAAATTATTGGCAGCTTGATGTTTGGGATTTCTTTTTTAATTCCACTCTATTTTTCTATGCAATTTCCTTTTCCTAAACGGAAACTCTTCTTGGGTATTTATGCCGGAGTTTTATTGTATTTTTTCATTTTAAAACATCATTTTTTTTATCTTACAGCTTACAATATGACGGTAAGCCTGTGGATATTTTCTTCAGGTATAGCGATTTTTGGCGTGTATAAAAAAGCAAAGGGGGCTCTTTTAGTGTTGCTGACACTTATCCTTTCTATAGTTATCCGTTACGCTGTGTCAATTATCGTCAGTCTTTTCACAAGTTTCAGTCTTATTCTTTTGGGTATGTTTTATTTACGCTCTCTGAGAATCAAAGAACAACGATTGGCTTATGAAAACTCGCTTGTTAAATCCACACGGCTTCGTCTGGAATTGATTAAAAAGAATATTCAACCTCATTTTCTCATGAATACCTTGACTTCATTAATAGATTGGGTGGAAGAATCACCTCAGAAAGGCGTTTTGTTCATAGAAGCTTTAGCCAAAGAATTTGATCTTTTGAACCAGATAGAAAATCAAACATTGATTCCTATTGCTCAAGAAATTGCACTTTGTCGCACACATCTTGAGATTATGGAATACCGAAAAGAAATCAACTATTCTTGGCAAGAAGAAAACATAGATTTTGAGGAAAAAATACCACCTGGCGTTTTTCATACCTTATTGGAAAATGGAATTACGCACAGCTTGCCTCTAGCAGATAACAGCATCCAATTTAAGCTGATATATGAATCGAGTAGCCATTATAAGTGTTATACATTTTTAACCTTTGCTGCTAATGTGAGGCCAACAACGAGTGATAGAGCAGAAGGTACGGGGCTGAAATACGTAAAGGCTCGACTTACAGAAAGTTATCATTCGAAATGGGATTTTACCTCTGAACAAATAAATCACGGTTGGAAAAATAGCTTAAAAATATATACCTAAGGAGCATGAACATATTAATCGTTGAAGATGAATCAAGAATTGCTAAAAGAATTGAACGAATGACTCGTGATATTTTTGGGAACACCTTGCAATCCCTAAAGCGTATCAATACACTTCATGAGGCATTGAGGTTTATTGAAAATAGCTCATTGGACCTTGTGCTCTTAGATTTGAATCTTAACGGTGACAATGGTTTTGACCTGCTTACTACAGCGGTTTCTGAATCGTTTCACACTATAGTTATTTCCGCCAACAAAGATCAGGCAATTACTGCTTTTGAATATGGTGTTTTAGATTTTGTACCTAAACCCTTTAACAGAGATCGATTGGAGCAAGCTTTTAATCGGACTATCGCAAAAGCAATAGCAGCAAACAACAAGGTTAAATTTTTAGCGATTAAAAAAAGAGGTAGGATACAATTAATACCAATTGAAGAGGTGCTTTACATAAAAGGAGCTGGTGCCTATACTGAACTCTTTTTAGCAAATGGAAAAAAAGAACTGCATGACAAATCACTCGAAAAGCTAGAACAACTCTTATCGCCTACTTTTGAACGTATCCACAAATCATACTTAGTGAAGCTATCTGAAGTAAAGGAAATTATTGTAAAACCCGGCAGCAAATATATGGCCGAGCTTAAAAATGGAACACTTATCCCTATAGGAAGAACAAAATACAAAGACCTAAAAGCGAAGTGGCTTTAAATGCCTTGTTGATATAATGTTAAGAACCTTATTTTACGGAACATCCGATTAGAAGGAAATATTTAATTACTTTCCCATTCCATTACTCTCCTATCATCGTTTCATAAAAATAGGGGTGCATCTCAAATTGTCGCAGCTAAGATTTACTAAATTCTGAAAATTTAGCAAATCTTTAGAAAAGTAGCCACCGATTTGCTAAATCTCTAAGATTTTAGTAAATCTAATTTTTCAATAAACGACAATTTGAGATGCACCCAAAAATAGTATGGATTTTTAAAGAAAGTATCACTTTGCAAATGCAGGTATCACCGTTTCAAAAATGGGCTTCATAATTTTATCATCCTCTCGATCATACCCATTAATAACAATGGTTAAATCCAACTCTTCTACTACTATAACACGTTGTCCGCCACCGCCCCAAGCCAATGTGGCATCATAAGTTTGATTTCCTACTTTTACAGGGGTATAATACCAAAAGTATCCGTAACGATAATTCTTCGGCATCCAATCAATTGCAGGCACAACGAGTCCGCTAGTGGCTTTTTCTAGATAGGCTTCAGAAATGAATTGTTTTCCATTTAATTTGCCCTTGTTCTGCACTAAATATCCAAATTTGAGCATGTCACGAGGCAGAAAACTGGCTTGCCACCCTGCTTGTGGCAAACCACTAGCATGTCTGGACCATTCATAATTGGTAATACCGAGTTTGTCAAGAAATTCTTTTTGTATAAAGTTCTCAGCTGTTCCAGGCACAACAGCATCAATCACCGTCATCACCATCATGGGATTAAAGTTACCATATAAATAGGTCTGAGTCTCATCGGTAATAGGCTTGCTACGCTCAAGAAGTGTCTGCACTAACCCTTGCCCTTTTAATCGAACAGAATCATTTTCAATTGCTTTCCATTTTTCTCTGTCAATGGTCAA
>CAZXYA010000820.1:0-3572 GCA_964644655.1 uncultured Saprospiraceae bacterium
TCATTACCGCCATGACGACCAAGATCCTAATAGCTTGAGTTGTGACCAAGTGCGCTATATTTATGAAGATAGAGCGGGCATCATTTGGTTAGGCACGGGCAGCCCTTTTATGAACGATGATACTGGACCTAATGAAGGTGGATTAAATCGCTTGGACAAAAAAACGGGACAATTCACGCGCTACCTAAATAATCCAATAGATTCAACTAGTTTGATTGATAATAGAGTCGGCGCCATTTTTGAAGATAGTAGAGGCACTTTTTGGGTAGGTACAGCAGGCGATGGACTCCATACGATGAATCGGGAAAAGGGTACTTTTACAAGACATCTTCACCATCCTTTACAACCTAATAAACTCAGTCGACCACCTGTTTCCCCGAACTATGATTATGACCATATCCATTTTATTACCCAAGATGCGGTTGGATATATATGGATAGGAACGGTGGGTGCAGGCCTGAACCGTTATGACCCGATTACCCAGCAAGTAACGCACTATAAATCGGATAAAAACCCAAATGAATTAAACACAAGCTGGCAAGCTTTTAATTCGCAAGAAGGCGTACTTTGGATTAGTGAATGGTGGGGAGAATTGTATTATCATGACCCTTTAGAAGAAAATATTCCTTTTATTCCTACTAATTATCGAGTAGAATGTTTTTTTGAAGAAGATGCGGAAAAATTATGGCTAGGTACGACGGCAGGGCTGCTCCTAAAAAACCAGCGTACAGGAAATATTACCAAAATATTAGAAAAGGAATTGAGCAATACGGAACGGATACTGCCGCTCTATATAGATAAGCAGCAAACTTTGTGGTTCGGAGCTAATAATGGCCTGTGCCACTTCAATCCCAAAACTCAAGATTTCAGTATTTTTAAACCAGATGAAAATAACATTAACAGCATATCGGGTCCTCCCAAATCAGTATTAGAGGACAAAAATGGATTATTTTGGATTGCCACACAGGGCGGTTTGGATGTTTTTGACGGAAGAAACAATAAATTCACCCATTATAATAATAATCCTCAAGACCCTCAAAGTCTAAGTCAGAATTGGGTATCGGCATTACAAGAAGATATTTATGGAAATTTATGGGTCGGTGCTTTTAAGGGCGGAGGAATAAATCTGCTCAATAGGTCAACCAACACCTTCAAACATTATTTATTAGGGACAACTATTAATTTTCTGTACGAAGATTCAGATAATAGAATATGGGCAGGAACGGACGGCGGTTTCTTCCAATATGATAATGCTCAAGATGAATTTATTCTATTTAATGACCCCGAAAAAAACATTGATACGAGGAGTATTTATGTCAATAGTATAGTAGAAGATGGCCATAAAAATTTATGGATGAGCACCTCTCTGGGATTTCTTGAACTTAATGCGTCCCGAAATCGTATCCGTATTTTTGGAAGCCCTTATGGCATAAATCCTAGTGGTTTAGGCTTTTCTGCTGGACATAAAGGCTTGGATGGGAAAATATATTTTGGGGACACCAATGGGTATTATCACTTTTTTCCAGATTCGCTTTCCAGTAACCTTACTGCCCCCCAAATTGTTTTTTCTGATTTTCGTATTAACAATGAACCTATACGACCAACTCCAGACGGTCCAATAAAAGTCAATATTAATGAGGTAGAAGAAATAGCACTCAATCATACACAAGCTATTTTTTCGCTGGAATTTGCAGGAATTCATTATAGCAATACCAAAGCCAATAAGCACCTATATATGCTGGAAAATTATGATAGTGATTGGCGTCAATCAGGGACGGAACATACCGCTTATTATTATAATGTGCCACCAGGACAATACCGCTTTCGAGTAAAAGCAGCAAATAGTAATGGAATATGGGCCGAAAAATCGGTTAAACTTAGCATTACCCCTCCTTGGTGGTTGACCAACTGGGCCTATTTACTTTATGCTTTGTTATTTGTAACGGCTATACATTCGGTCAATCAGTTTCAAAAGAATAGATTAGTAAAAATAGAACGGGAAAAAGCAAGAGAAAGAGAACTGGCACAATCAAAAGAAATAGCCCAAGCTTATCATGAATTGAAATCGACACAAGCTCAGTTAATTCAAGCTGAAAAAATGGCTTCTCTTGGGGAATTGACTGCAGGTATTGCTCACGAAATACAAAATCCCCTCAACTTCGTCAACAATTTCTCCGAGGTAAGTGGAGAATTATTAGAAGAAATGAAGGAAGAATTGGTCGAAGGTAATATGGAAGATGTGCAAGATTTAATGGGGATATTGACTCAAAATTTAGGAAAAATAAATCATCATGGTCAGCGAGCGAGTGGCATTGTGAAAGGGATGTTAGCCCATTCCCGTTCTCGGTCAACCACACAAAAAGAAGCCACCGATTTAAACAGTTTATGTGCCGAATATTTGCGTTTAGCGTATCATGGTTTCCGAGCAAAAAACAATCGTTTTAATGCAAAGTATAAACTAGCTTTAGCAGACAATCTACCTCCACTAGAAATTGTCAGGCAAGACCTTAGTAGAGTGATTTTAAATTTGATTAATAATGCTTTTTATGCGGTCCATGAGAAAGCAAAGGACGGAATAGAGGGCTATGAACCTAAAGTGGTGGTTCGTACGGAAGCTATCTCTCCCGCTGGCGAGGAAAGTGGGATGGAAAAAGTTGTTATCTCCGTAACCGACAATGGCAAAGGTATTCCCCAAGCCAATCTGGATAAAATCTTTCAACCTTTTTTTACGACTAAACCTACAGGGCAAGGGACGGGTTTAGGGCTTTCTTTAAGTTATGATATTATAACGAATGGGCATGGCGGTGCATTGACGGTCGCTACAGAAGAAGGAGAAGGAACGACTTTTAAGATAGTGTTGCCTAAAAGAGAACTACAAAAAATATAACTATGTATAAAATACTAGTCGTTGATGACGAAACGGATTTACAAATCTTAATCCGACAAAAATTTAGAAAGAAAATAAAGCAAGAAGAATATGCTTTTTTCTTTGCAGAAAATGGCTTTGAGGCTTTAGAGAAAATGCAAGAACAACCAGCAATAGATTTGGTATTGAGTGACATTAATATGCCTGGGATGGACGGTTTGACCCTATTGGGTAAAATCAATGAATTAGCCCCTTTGACTAAAACGGTCATGGTGTCTGCTTATGGGGATATGGACAATATCCGATTGGCGATGAATCGTGGGGCGTATGATTTTGTGGTCAAACCCATCAATTTTAAAGACCTAGAACGAACGATGGAAAAAACCTTGCAACAGGTGGAACAAATGAAAACGACGGTCAAATCTATAAAGGAAAATAATATTCTAAAAATGTATGTAGATGAAACGGTCTTAAATTTTATGGGTAGTCGAGACTTTGAAACGGCTTTAACTGCCAATGAATTGATAGAAGCTACGGTGGTTTTTATTGACATCTGCCATTTTACTGCCTATAGCGAAAAAGAGCCGCCTAATACCGTCGTAAAAATGTTGAATCGATATTTTGAAATTATGGTCAAAGAAATATTAGAACAGGATGGGCAAATCGATAAATTCATGGGCGATTCTGTGATGGCTTTATTTAAGGG
>CAZXYA010000821.1:0-3565 GCA_964644655.1 uncultured Saprospiraceae bacterium
GTGATTCCTTTTCCTCGTACGCCAGGGAATGCGGAGTTTTAGAAATCTAAAATTCAAAATTTCAAATGTAAAATTACAAAGTATAGGGCGTTCGAGCGAGGCTGTGCCTCGTTCGCAGCATTCCTCCGCCTCTGGCGGTATTTTCTATAAAAAAAGCCCTTCGAGTTGTGGAACTTGAAGGGCTTTTTTGTGTTACCTAAATTATTGACAAAAAATATTATAAGTTTTTAGCTACTTTGAATTTTAGCCAAATATTCTCTAGGAGTCATAATTGATAACTCACTTTCTTTATAATCTTTTGTATTTCGAGTAATTATTATTTCATGCCCCGATTCTACGGCACAATAATTTTGGACACTATCTTCAAAGTCCTTAAATCTTGAATTGGAGGCTTTATCAATTACCATTTGACCAATATTCTCCATACTGACTATTTTTAAGATCTTCTTCGTTTTTAAATCCGCTTTATTTTTATTTTCTAGTCGTCCAATGATGTAGTTAATATTGGTAATACTTATTGGTGAGGTACAAAGCTTTATTTCTGAATTGATTGAGTCTTCAATTAAGATAGCTATATCATCCGAAAACGGCTCTCTATCAAGTAATAAATCAAGAAGCACATCTGAATCTAGATATATCTTTTTCATTTGTTCGTATATTTTTCTAGCAGTGCATCTTTAAGAATCTCTTTGTAAGAAGTAAAGTCTTTTGGTATTTTAACTGAACCTTTTAATTCTCTTACTATTTTTAGAGATGCTTTTTTCTTATCGGATTCCTCTTTTAAGGCAAGGGATTTAAGATATTCTTCAACTATTCTAGATAGGCTTTTTCCGCTTGATTTGGCATATTTTTTTGCCTCTTCAATTACGATTTGATTGATTGATAATGTTAATTTAGTATTCATACGTAATTATTTTTACGTACAAATTTAATTATTTTTATTTACTATTTCAACTGTTCTATCTGTTTTTTCTATTTGTCATTAATGGATTCTTAGTCTAAAGGCTGAAAACATCGGGATGCGGTTTTGCGAGAAGTTTAGAGGTAGGATTTCCCTTTATCTATTTGACTTTTTTCTTCAAGAATCATGTGTAATTCTAATTTACTTAATCTGAGAGAATAGTAATCAAACTTGCAACTATTTTACTACGTTGCATGTAATATTCTTCGTAACTAATTATATTCTGAATTTTGTCTTTTTCCAAAGAATTATGCCTATATGATAATTCAATTATAAGTTGACTTGATTTATGTTTTTTATTAAGTAATTTTTTAAAAACTTGTTTTACCTCTCCAGCAGCAATTAACTCAATTAGTTTACTATTATTTGCAGATTTTTCAAATGCACTTTGCTGAGTATTTACTAGGTTTAACTCATGCTTTAAAAAGAGAACTAATCTGTTTAACTTGTTTATGGCACATTGTAAATAACTTCTAAGAAGTTTTTGTATTTCGTCATAGGCGAATTCATCAAAATCAGGTTTTTCTGTTGGTTCTTTAAACGCACCCCAACTATGATATTGTTGATTCTCATGGTCCTTTTCAAGAGACAAATAACCAATATAAGATAAATGAATTTTTTTGGATGCAACCAAATTATCAAGGTGGATTTTATTTTTTTTGAAGTCGGAAAAGAATTGTATCCGATTATCAATCTCTTCTATAAAATATTTTAAAAATGGATTTAATGCAATTCTGTCTTTACTTATATGGATATGTATCTTTTCAAGACGTTTATCAATTACTCGATTAAAGTTACCAATGCCATTACTATTAAAGAATTGAACTATATTTAACCCCCATTTACTCCTTCCTGTAGGCTCCCAACCAATAAACTCATCATAAATTATTTCTGGAAATATCTTATGTTGATATTTAATTGAAAGTGAGTCAATCAAATCAAGTAAGTCATAAAATACAAATTGGAAACTTTTCTCTGAGTTCATAATATTTCTTCATGCTACTTAAAATTAATTAACTCGAATTTAGTTGTAGAGGCAGAATTTTTCTTTGTTTATAATGTGATATTTCTAAGTACACTATTTGATTATAAATTAATTCGTTTATGCATCACAATTAAGTCAGAGAGAGTTAGCAACCTCCAAAACCTCCACATTTGTATCCTCCTAAAACATCATCCCAAACAAGGTATTCAATTTTATTAAAATTACCACAATGATAGCACTCTACCTTTAGTAAAAATTTTTTTCTTACCTTTAAAAACTGTTTATAATTTAAGTCTTTTATTTCTTCATATAATTCTATATCGATTTCTTTAAAATCCTGTTTTAACTTCTTCAATACACTATCCTTATCCGAACTTGAAAACCTATCCCACATAAAATTACGTGCCAATCTATCAATTGTAATTAAATTTTTTTCGTCAGTATTCGCATTTTCAAAATAGAAAGATTTCTTATTTTTTCTATACTTTACTCCTAATAGTTTTAATTTTTCTTTTCTCTGCTCTTTGTTTTTCTCTTTCTCTTCGTCTTCTTTTATTCTCTTTTCAATTGCTTTTCTATTTGCTTTCCTTTTTTCTTCTCGAATCTCTTTTTCTTTAGGAGATAACTTTACTTCTTTTGCAGAATCTTCTAAATCATTATTAATTACTTTTGCAAAGTATATAAATCCTATAATAAAAAATACAAAAACCAACCATTTTGGAACTATTTCATAATCAGAATAATCAGAATATCGCTTATCAAGCCTTTGAAAAAAAAGAAGCAATAAATAAACTATTTTCATGATTGTTTTTTATTAATTATACTAATTTTTTTCATATAAGATTTGTTAATTAAGCAGTTTTTTTGCTGAGGTATAAGGGTCTCGCTTCTCGGCTGTTTTTAATTTCTTTATTTTAATACTTTTTCTTCTGCTAAATGTATACATGGGTTAATAATTGGAACATACCTTATTTTAGCTTTTTGGTCAAATATTTCTACGTTTTATATAAGGGTAATTTTGAAGATTCAATCTTGAAAGTCGGTCTGATAATGAATAAAGCATAGTTAGTTATTTGAAAGCACGTGTAATTCACAAAGTTCACGATATGTAAATTCTGGATTATCCCTAATAATATGATTAAAGAATTCCCTTTTACTTAAAGATTTTTTCCAACTTGTCCAAGTTCTTTTGTCAATTTTATAAAGATATTGACTTCCACTCTCGGTAAAAAGAAGACATCCCTTGAATCCATGTTTTTTTTCATCATAAAATTCCATTCTTTCAATCCAACTACTTTGTGGTTCAATATAATCAAATTCTGCTTCGTCTTTTTCAACTGATTTTCTAAACTTTTTTATCAAACTTGCATAACAATCAACAATAGCTTTTTCATGTTTTTCTGCCATTGCTTTATCAAGCTGTCTATATGCATTGCTTAGATTTGGCAGTTCCAAATCATTTAGATTTCCATATTGTAAATCAGACGACCTGTTAATTTGTCCTTCTAATTGTGTATGCATAAATGATAATAAGATACTAAGGATTATCACGTTAATCTTTTTCATATGGGCGCAATTGGGATTTGTCCCCAAGTTATTGATTATAAAATTTATTTTTC
>CAZXYA010000822.1:0-3564 GCA_964644655.1 uncultured Saprospiraceae bacterium
TGGGAGTACTTTTTTGCCCAACGGATTAGTTCCCCAACGGATTATTATCATTTTTCCTCACCCTTAAGAACCCCTAGTCGAGTTCGCGAAGCGAGCGAGACTTAAAGTCCCAAAATAGAATTAATTACCTGTTATTTTCCAATCAATGCTTTCAAATCCCCCCAAGTAATTAACTGAATGCCTGCTTCCTCTAAAATTTCACGACATTCGGCACTTGTAAAATAGTCGAGATCTACTTGCCGCCAAGCAGCGCCAAAATCAGGATGATTAATCGTAACTGCTTGCATTTCTGCATCATCATAAGCGATATGGATAATCATTTCGCTAACACCTGTGGGTAAATTTTTCAACTGGTTTGCATAATAGGCTGCTGCTCCCGTTTTTGCATCAGGCGGATTGAGCATGAAAATATTATCAATGACTATATCTGTAGGTAATATTTTTTTAGCCATTGCTGGAAATTGTTGTAAACCAGAAGCAGGAATCAATAAAGGCAAGCCGTAATCCCGACCGACTTTTAAATAAGTCTCGAAATATTTAGGATTAAAGAGACAGCCCATGTGGCTATCCAAATGACTGACATTAACGCCAAAAGCCAAGGCTCGATCTACTTGCGCTCGGAGTTCTTTTTCGATAGATTCCACACTTACTTTTCGGACTACATCCGCACAATTATCATATAAAAAGCCTTGTTCGTTGACTAGATTTGGCACTGCTGCAATGGGGGTAACTGGTCCCCATTTATAGGTTTCCCATTCAGCGGTTAAAGTTAAGTGTAAGCCTAAATCTACTTCGGGTTTTGCCTTAGAATAATTAGCTATTTCCGGAAACCAAGGACAAGGCACCATAATACTACCAGAATTGACCATGCCTTTTTCAAAAGCAGCAACACTAGCAGCATTTACGGAATGGGAAACCCCTAAATCATCCGCATGAATGATTAATAGTTTTGCGTCTTTGGCATAGCCTAATCTTTGGGCAAGATTTGGCTTTTGTGCCATGCAGGAAGTAGCTAATAAAAGTAAAAAGAGTAAGGAATAATTGTGATTTTTCATCTTTTTCGTTTTCCCAAAGATAAAAAGAGAAATTAATAATGATACATACAGTATTAATATTTTTTCTGTAACTTCAATTTCTTTTCCCAATTTGCATATCGATTTTATTTTTCTTCAATTAATGTAGTTGCCTTTTTAATGTCCACTTCATCTACCATGTTTACCTCATTGATTGATAGAAATTCCTTCACCCCTTCTGAACCTGAAATTTGCAGAGCCAAGCCTTTGTTGAAAGGCAATATGGAAAAGTCAAACTTAAAGAAAGGGCAGCATTGTTTTTCTTTTCCGATAAATTCTAGAATCTTTACGGCTAAATCTCCTTTATCTTCAAAGTAGTAAATAAATCCTTCTTTTAATGCTTCCTTTTTAGTCATTTTCGGAAAAATCTCGGCTCTTAGCATAGCAATTCTATCTTGTAATTCAGCACTAGTCAAGCTACAATTCAAAGCACCTTCAAAAACGGATAAATGTTCGTCCCATGTAATGGGCGTAAAATTAGATGTCTCTGTTCCACTTTTAAATTTGTTCATTACATAACCAGAACCTAAAAATATAGCTAGTAAAACCCAGCCTAAACTTAAAATAACAAGCTTCAAATTTTTCATAATAAAGTTTTTAGCCGTAAGTTAAGCCTTAGAGTATACTCCAAGGTCAAGTGATTTAACATTTCTTAATAATTTTACCTGCTCCCTTATAATGCTAAACAGTTGCTTTTTCTCTATCTTTCGTTCTTAATCTATGGCAATTTAAACAATTCCCCTCTTTCGGGAGGATGGTTAATCTTGGTACCGGCGATCGCTTTGATTTTAAAAAACAAAAGAAACAACTAAAATTTAATGGACCAAGCAGAGACAATAAGTCGAAAAGAGTAGTTAATTGGTGAAGTACTCCCGACATTTAAAGGAGTGATTTTAGACAAAAATACGATTCAGGCAACTCAAGTAGTTTGTTACAACGTAATAAATAAAAAAGGAAAATATATGATAACGATTCGATTTTGTTTTTTACTTGTTCTTTGCACTATTCTAAACCAAGGGATGGCCCAATCTCCATACGAACTAAGTTGGAAAAAAGATGGTGGTTTAGTAGCATTAGCAGGGGTGTCCGCTGGACTTAGTGTACATTTTAGAACCAATTTAGTCCCTTTAACTTTGGCAGATTTAGAGCTATTGAATGCTAACCAAGTTAATGCCTTTGATCGGCTAGCAATAGATTTTTATTCGCCTACTGCAGCTAAAGCTAGTGATATTTTTTGGGCTAGTTCTCATGCTTTTCCGCTTCTTTTCTTGGCCAATAAAAAAAGCCGTAAAGATTTTGGTAAAATTGCAGCACTCTATGGAGAAACTGTTTTTATTACAACAGGGTTGACCGTATTAATTAAAACGACGGTCAAAAGAAATCGCCCTTTTGTTTTTAATCCAGAAGTGCCTACTGAGAAAAAAACAACCAGAAATGCGAGAACTGCTTTTCTCTCTGGTCATACTTCCATTACGGCTGCCAATTCCTTTTTTGCCGCAAAAGTATTTGCTGATTATTTTCCTGATAGTCAATGGAAACCTGTTGTATGGACTGCTGCAGCTATTATTCCTGGTATTACGGGCTATTTAAGAATTCGAGCAGGCAAACATTATCCTACTGATACTATTGCAGGGTATGCTCTAGGTGCAGCTGTAGGTGTGTTAATTCCGCATTTGCATAAAAAGAAAAGAGAAAAGGTGAGTTTTTATGGAAGTCCTACTGGTATGTTGGTGCAGGTGAGATTTTAAAGAGTTATGAATGATGAGTTATAAGTGATGAATTATGAGCTGTAGAAACTCATAACTCATCACTTATAATTCATAGTTTTAATTTATCTCCCAAGTCGTCCCCCCTGCTATCATCGCATCTAAATCACCATCACCTAACTGGTCAACTGCTTCATCTAACTGAGCAAATAGCATATCGTCATAGGTCGGTCTTTCCGTAGAATAGATGACTCCAAAAGGTCTTGGTAAAGCGGCTGGATTCGTGCGTGGGTCATCAAAAAAACGCGTTAACATTTGCCCTTTAATTTGGTCCTGCTCGTCGTGAATCCATAAATCATCTACCGTATATTTACCATCGTTTAAATCTACAATAACTGGCTTAAAACCATCTAAACGAATCCCTTTTGCACCGCCACCAAAAACGAGTGGTTGTTCGTGTTCTAAGTAAATCGTTGTATCAGGTCTACTTTTCTTTTCTGTAAAAGTAAAGAAAGCACCATCGTTGAAAATATTACAATTCTGATAAATTTCTAAAAGTGCCGTGCCTTTATGGAAATAACTTCGTTTCAACATTTCTTTCAAATGCTTCGGGTCTCTATCCATCGAACGAGCTACAAAAGTAGCATCTGCCCCCATTGCCAAAGCCAAAGGATTAATTGGATGGTCTAAAGAACCTAAGGGGCTGGATTTGGTCTTTTTTCCTACCTCAGAAGTTGGCGAATATTGCCCTTTGGTCAATCCATAAATCTCGTTATTAAATAATA
>CAZXYA010000823.1:0-3560 GCA_964644655.1 uncultured Saprospiraceae bacterium
CCGACATGCTTACTATAAAGTAATCTTTCCTGTCGATTCCAATACGGCCCCAGAGGAATGATGAATGATGAACTATAAATGATGAATGATGCCTGTCTATCGACAGGTAGAAATTCATCAAATAGTCTTTCATAAATTAGCTCCCGACTTTTCGGGAAGCGCAAATATATAACTAATATTGTTGAGAAAAAGTTCCGTTTTATACTTTCTTATCATAAAATAGGAAAACCGAGGTTTCTATTATTACAGCGAAGCCCCGATGACAAAACATCGAGGCATTCACCTTTTATTGAGAGAGCATCCATCTGGATGGAATACTAATTTTATAGAAATTTCAGTAGAGTTGTTTTTTTAATTTAATTGTATAGACATCAAAATTACAATTTAGTCACAAATTTTATAGCCAATGGTCGTTTTTTCTACTAGGTTTATCGGCTAAAGTGATTACTTTCTTACTAAATGGTCTATATTTAGACAGTATATTATTTTCTAACTAAACCTAATAAATGACAGCCTGACTGCTCGTTTCTAAAATTAGAATGCCTTCCTTTTACCCTAAATAAGCAATTATTGCTTACCTTTACGCTCTATTTATTTGACGACCATAACCTATAAATATGAAGCGTTTTTCCCTGATTTTTAGTGTACTTTCTTTGTTTTTGATTGATTTAAAGGCACAAGACATCCCTGTTACGGATGTTTATGCCTTTAGCATGAAAAAATTAAATGATACTACCTATAATTTTAGTAATCCTCGATTTTTAACCCAATTCAATATGGATGGGTATAATAATCAGCCACATTTTTTCAAAGAAAATGAATTATACCTCACCGTTCAATTTCCTGATACCGACCAAACAGATATTTTCTCTTTGAATTTGGAAACCAATGAATTGACGCAAGTCACCGCTACCGTCGAAGGAGAATATTCTCCAACAATTATGCCTGATAGATACGAATTTTCTGCCGTCCGAGTAGAAGCAGATGGACAAAATACCCAACGACTTTGGAAGTTTCCCATAGACCGAAGTACAATGGGCGAACCTGTTTTTAAGCAGATCACAGGCGTCGGCTATCATCATTGGATTAGCCCTTATAAAGCGGCACTTTTTGTCGTTGGTCAACCAACCACCCTTGTTTTAGCGAATACTCTGACGGGATCAACTATTCAATTGATGGAAAATATTGGTCGAGGGATGCAGCGTTTACCTGGGGATAATCTCTCTTTTATCCATAAGCTTTCGCCGACCAATTGGGTCTTAAAAGAAATGGATACTTATACTTATCGCTCTAAAGACATCGTCAAAACCTTACCCAATAGTGAAGATTTCCTGTATTTAGATGATGGTACTTTTATCATGGGCAATGGTAGTAAATTGTATAAGTTTAATAAGTATAGTGACCAAGATTGGAAAGAGATTGCTGATTTTCGATATTTTGGCGTGAAAAATATTACTCGGTTGGCTTTGAGTGGGAATGGGACTATTGCTATTGTGGATAGGGTGAAGTGAAGGAGGTGATGAGTGAAGGAGGTGAAAAAGAGGGGCAAATATAGAATTTAACTACACAATTTTTTAATCAATTAAAAATAAATACTGTGGGAAATTTTAAAAACTTATGGGTTTGGAAAGAAGGCATTAATTTAGCAGCCGAAATCTATGAAGTTACAAAGAAAGGTGAATTCTCGAAGGATTATGGGTTGCGAAATCAAATACAAAGAGCGGTCGTTTCTATTGCCTCAAATATTGCAGAAGGAGAAGAAAGAGATACCAATCGTCAAACAGCTCATTTTTCAAAATAGCTAAGGCTTCCAATGCTGAAGTTTACACACAATTACAAATTGCCCATAAAATTGGGTATATTGATGATGCAACCTTACGTAATTTAGAAGATAAATCCAATATGATTGGAACAGGCTTATATAAACTTATTAAACAAAAAGGTGGATATAGTATTGGAAATACTCTTAAATGGTTCATTTTGTCCATATTTATTCCAATTTGAATAGATGCCCCGCCTCATTAACTTATAATCTCATAGATACTATGAAGCATTTAATAGCCCCCTCTTTACTCGCCGCCAATTTTGCCAACTTAACCCCTGACCTAGAATTAGTCAATAATAGCCAAGCAGATTGGTTACACTTTGATGTTATGGATGGCAAATTTGTACCGAATATCTCTTTTGGTTTTCCTTTGTTGAAAGCCTGTAAAAGTGTTTGTACCAAACCAATTGATGTCCATTTAATGATAGTGGAGCCAGAAAAATACATCGAGCAATTTGCAGAGGCAGGAGCGGATGTCATTACGGTGCATTACGAAGCTTGTCCGCATTTGCATCGAACGATTCAGCAAATTAAAGACACGGGCGCTAAAGCAGGAGTCGCTTTAAATCCACATACACCTGTTAGTTTGTTGGAAAATGTGTTGGAAGACGCTGATTTATTTTGTTTGATGTCGGTTAATCCAGGTTTTGGTGGCCAGAAATTTATTTATAATACAATTCCAAAAGTGCGACGATTGAAGCAGATGCTGATTGAAAAAAATACGCAAGCGCATATTGAAATTGACGGTGGTGTTGGTTTGCAAAATGCCGAGGCTTTATTAAAAGCAGGGGCGACCGTTTTGGTGGCAGGAAGTGCTGTTTTCAAATCCAAAGACCCAGTAGATACAATTAAACGAATGAAAAATATTGGAGAAGATTTGTATATGGTGTAGTATTTTGGGAACCACAAGGTGGCCTCTATCCCTACTGTTTTCTTACAACTGAAATACATTCAATAATGATTCTTCTAATCTCCATTTAAAATATCCGCTAAGCGACCAATAAAATACCAATAATTAAGTTAATGTGATGTAACTACCCTTTCTTTACGGAGTAAAACCAATAACATAGCATTTAAGTTAGTTTTCAATGTTTATGCTTCAAAATTAAGTAATAGTGATTTTGAAAATTGAAAATTGAAAATTGAAAATTATAACAGTCGTATTAATGAAATATATTTACGCCATTTTATTGCTTTTATCAACAATTTCCTTGTTCGCTCAAAATAGAGACGCCTCGGTTTATGGAACGATTAAAGATGCCGATTCAGGGGAAAACATTGATATTGTCACGGTCTATATTGAGGATACCAATTTTGCAGTAGAAACCAATTTAAATGGTTTTTATCGAATCAAAGTACCATCTAACCAACCTTTCACCATTGCCTTTTCTAGAATAGGTTATAAACCAACTTCCGTAAAAATCACGGGGATTAGTACTGGGAAATCTAAGAAATTGGATGTGTCGATGGTTTCTACGACTTCGGATTTGGAGGTTATTGTAACCGAAAGTAAAATTGAAGAGGCCGGCATTATCCGAGAAGAAGTAACCGAATTAAGATTATTGCCAACAACTACTGGTAACTTAGAGAGTGTACTACCTTCGATTGCCTTGGGGACAAGTAGCGGAACAGGTGGAGAACTAAGTTCGCAATATAATGTACGGGGGGGAAATTATGATGAAAACTTGGTCTATGTCAATGATTTTGAAATTTATCGACCACAGTTAATTCGTTC
>CAZXYA010000824.1:0-3557 GCA_964644655.1 uncultured Saprospiraceae bacterium
ATTCTTGGTTATCAAACAGAAAAAGATTTACTAAATCTGCTAGATTTAGCAAATCAAGAGTTTACGGTCAGCCTGAGTCGTCAGTTGTCAGTTAGTTTTCTAAGCATAAGGCTGCTAACCGACAACTGACAAAAATCATATACTATCTAGATTCTATCAACACCCAAATCATCAATCCCACTCCAGCAATCATCATTATCCCCCCAATCAAACCGAAAATTCCTCCTAGAATGGGTAAGATTCGCAATATCGTCAACAATAAGCCACCCAAAGCTATTAAAGCACCCAACCTAAACGTATCATCATCCCATAGCCCATTCCTTCTTCCCTGTGTCGTTTTTATTCCTTTTTTAGATAGTTTCTTTTCTAATTTTTGAAATTTTTGTTCTAATTTAATTTTTTTCTTTTGCCATTTTTCTTGTTGTTTTTGGGCTTTTTTTTGGGCTTTAGCAGAAACGGCTTCCGTTTTTTCAAGAAGGGGCTTTGTTGTAGGTAAGGCCCAGGTAATAGCACTCGTTAAGAAAAAAAATAAACTAAATAACAGCAATGATTTTTTCATAATATTTAAAATTGTTAGTAATTATTCAATTTGAGACGAAGCATGTCAGATAAATAATTTTGCGCCCTCTTCCCCCACCAAACTTCCTATCGCAACTCCCATACCTCCTAACCGAACCGCTACTCCAATATTTGCACTATATTTTTGTACAATAGGCACTTTTTGTTGACCAACCCCTAGGATTCCACTCCAACGATGGGCAATCTCAAAAGATTGATTGGGTAAAATGACTGATTTTAAAAAGTCCATTAAAGTATCTTGAATCAATGGCGTTAGTCCAAATTCAGTCGTTGTTTCTTCCGTTTTAGCTTTGTTTCTAGCGCCTCCTAAAAGTATCCGATTTTCAAAGTTTCTAAAATAGTAATATCCCTGATCGAAATGGAAAGTCCCTTTTAGTTTTAAATTTGGGATTGGTTGGGTAATTAACACTTGGTTTCGAGCAGCTTGCAAAGCTATATGGGGTAATAGGTTAGCAGTAAAGCCATTTGTAGCGATTAAGGCTTTAGCTGCCTCTATACCCCCACCATTCTTTACTTCTAAAGATACGCCTTCTATATGTTCAGCTATATTGGAAATGGGTACGCCAGTTAAAATTTGAATACCTAGCTCATTCGCTAAATATCGTAGGCGTCTCATCATTTTAGCGGGATTAATTTGCCCTTCATAACGATTAAAAATAAGGTTTCGTACCTTTCCAAAACCAAATTTATTTTTATTTTTTTCTTTTTCAAAAATAGTAGCTCCGCCAATGATTCCACCCAATTTCTCATTCAAAAAAGGAATATGTTCTATACATTTTTCCTCATTTTTTTCTCCTTCCAAAAATAGTTCATAGCCACCATAAGCTTGATAATCCAAGTGTTTATCGCCACATCTTTCTCGTAAGCGCTGTAAGCCCCTCCATCGTTGTGCTACTAAATCTAAAACAGCCGTCTCCCCCATAATGTCCAAATCTTCTAATAATTCAGAGGCGCTGCCAAAGCAAGCAAAGCCAGCGTTTTTGGTACTTGCTCCCGATGGAAAAACACCTCTTTCTAAAACGACAACTTTTGCTTTTGGATAATTTTCTTTAAAAGTAATTGCTGCCGTTAAGCCTACAATTCCGCTACCGATAACGGCAAAGTCAATACCCGCTAAATAGGTCGATTTTTCCCAAAAACTAAGATTTTTAAGCATGAATAGTAAGGGTTTAAAAAGGAAAGAAAAAAGTATTTAAAATGTGTTTGGTAGAGAAATTCTGTTAAGTACTACAGTGTAGTACTCTACCCTACTAAAAATGAATATTACCGCCCTTCGCTGCTTCGCAGCTCGGCGGAGAGGGAGCTTGAGGGTGAAACGGATTTTTTTTCGAGCCTAAAGCTCGAAAAAATCCGCTTCACCCTCGAAACTCCCCCCAGTTTTCGCCGCACAGCGGCGAAAACTACAAAATAATTTTAGTAGGGTAGAGAAACACTGTAGTAAGTACTTATACAAAAGTAAACGATACTTTTAGAAAGTGGTTAATGAGTTGACGAGTTTATGAGCTACTAATTGATAAGCCTCATCAACTCATTACCTTATCAATTCATTCTACTCTTACGCTAAAATTAAAGTGTTGATTATTTATGTCTTATTACTTACTTATCATCCTTCATTAAAAAAAATTATATTTGCGGCTAAAAGTAGTCATTTTTGTTCAATCCTAACCAACTATTTAATCAACAATTCGTTCAACCGATAATTATAAAAAATAAAAAATCATGATACAAAGAATACAATCGCTCCTATTATTATTGGCTGCTGCGGCAGTTTTCGCTTTATTTAAATTGCCATTCGGTTCTTCAGATGGTGCTATTGCTGCTTCTGCCCTTTTTAATGATGAGGTATTTACCATCCAAGACAACATTGCTTTACTTGGTTTATTTTGTGCAGCTGGGGCCATTGCTTTTATCACGATTTTTCTATTTAATAACCGACCATTACAACTAAAATTGAGTCGAGTTGCGATCATTGCAAATGTCATTGGAATTATCTTAGCAGTCGTATTATTTATGCAAGATAGCAATGCTATGGGTACTGCCCTACCAAAAGAAGAGCTAGGACTAGGCTTACCTGTATTGTCTATTATTTTTACTGCACTAGCCATTAGATTTATTAATAAGGATGAAAATCTAGTAAAAAGTATGGATAGATTGAGGTAAAGAATTAGGAACTAAACCCTAAATAATTTTGTTATTCTAATTCTTTTTCTAACCAAAATTTCCCATTTGAGAATACTAGCAATTTCGGATATTCATGGCTGTTTAAATACTTTCAAAGCCACACTTCAGCAAATTAATTTCACCAAAAAAGATCGCCTATTCTTAATTGGTGACTTTATTGACCGAGGTCCTAATAGCAAAGGCGTTATCGACCATATATGGAGTCTACAAAAACAGGGCTATAGTCTAAGTTGTATTAAAGGCAATCATGAACAGATGTTATTGAATGGGCTAACCGATTGGGAAAGAGCTAGAAATTGGTCATATCATGGAGGCAGTCAAACTTTGGATAGTTTTGAGGTGCAAGATCTGCAAGCCGTTCCCCAGAAATACATTCGCTGGATGGAAGACCTACCCCATTACATAGAGTTCCAAAGTTATATCTTTGTCCATGCTGGCTTAGATTTTGATATACCTAATCCTTATGAAGCCCAACATTCTATGCTATGGATTCGAGATTGGTATAAGCAGGTGAATTTTAGCTGGCTAGGCAAGCGAATTATTGTGCATGGACACACCCCTTTTAAAAAGTCGAGTATAGAAGAAATGTTTGGTAAAATGGACTATTTACAGGTCTTAGATATTGATGCAGGTTGCTGTTTTGATTACGAAGGCTTAGGGCATCTTTGTTGCGTTGATTTATCAAATCGACAGCTTTATTTTAGAAAACGAATTTTATAATAAAATTGGGACTATTCAACATCTCTTTACCGTACACATTTTTAAAACGCTGCCTTTGGCAGCTAAAAAGTAGGGTT
>CAZXYA010000825.1:0-3550 GCA_964644655.1 uncultured Saprospiraceae bacterium
GCTATGATATGTCGCACCTTTGGTGCTGATTAATTTTACTTTGCGTAACATCAGTTACTAAGTAATAGTAAAAGAATAACTATTCATTTGTTTTTTGACCTCCAAACGTCTTCAAGACCTTGGAGTTAGGTTGTTCATAATTACGAAGATATAGCCATTTTTTCTCCCCATATTTTTCTAACTCAAAAATCAGGGGAACTTTATCTCCAATTCTGAACAGCCTACCTTGGAGTGCCTATATAAGAATGTCAGGTAAAAAAGTGATAAAAAATCAGTAGCTAACTTAATCTGTAGCTAAAAAATGTGAGCTACGGATTAGGTTAGCTACGGATTTTAAACAAATTAATAATTGAATAATATCAATTTTCAATCTGACGCCCTAATATATGACAGAATTATCATTTTCTCATAACTAACAAAAATAAAATAATTGATATGAATGCTGAAAAAAGAACAACAACTTTAAAAGTGTTAAGCGATAATCAAAAGGCACTATTGGCAACACTAGAAAAAGTAGATGCCGACTTGTTTTTACATCAGCCAGCAGGTGGTAGATGGTCTATAGCAGGATTGGTCGAGCATATTATGATGGTAGAAAATGGGGTGTTAGCAGGCATCAAAAAAGCAGGAATGCAGCCTAAAACTGAAGCGATTAAAAAAGCAGTAACAGATGAAAAACTAGGACAGTTGTTGCGCAATAGAAACATAAAACTTGACGCACCAGCGCATTTTGTACCCAAAGGAACTTTTACTAATAAGACAGCAGCAGTAGCAGCATTTAATAATCACCGAGCGAATATCGCTGATTTTGTGAATACGACTGACTTGCCATTATCTTTTATTGGCTTTCCGCATCCTGCTTTAGGGATGCTTAATGGGATGGATTGGATAGTCTTTATGGCGGGACATTGCGAACGACATATTTTGCAGATGGAGGAGGTTAAGCTAAGTGTTTAAGAGATTTGTAAAATATAATCAACATAGATGAATTAGGAGGATAGGTTGTACGGATTCGGCGGATTTATACGGAACGGATTTCTTCCTTAGAATACATTTTTGTTTTTACCAAAATCACCCCGTAACTTCCCGTTACGGGGTGATTTTGAAGGGCATTCTATTTTATTCGAACATTACTATTTTTTCTCTAGCCAAGTTAATCTTCTTGATTTTGCTGTAGTTTGGAGATGTTTGATTGAACAAAGATGTTAAAGCTACGAAAAAACGCCTTGCTGTGTGAAACAACAAGGCGTTTTTGTTAGACCTAGTCTACTGTAATACTGCTCTTACTTCCCTTTAGCAATCATTTTATCTACATTATCCGTAAATTCTTTAACGGTACGTGTATAACCAGTAGAGCCTAATCCTTCAATACTAAATTGTCCTTCTGCACTTTGGTCTAAATTAAAAACCCAAACAGTAGGAAAACCTCGAATTTTAAAAGCTTGTTGCAACGCAGCATTTTGTTGTTGAATATCAGTCGGTAATTTTTTTCTACGTGGATAATCTAATTCTAATAAAATCACATTTTCGTCAGCCCATTTTTTAAAGTCATCTTTAGCAAAAACAGAAGCCGTCAATCTTTTACACCAACCACACCAGTCACTACCTGTGAAATTTGCCATAATGGGTTTGCCTGTCTTTTTAGACAAAGCATAAGCTTCGTCCATTTTGACCAACCAACCTTCATTTTCTGCTTTGTATTCCTCTTGTGCATTTATTTGTAAGGCTGCCATTAATAAGAATCCTAGGAATAATATCTTTTTCATGTTATTATAATTTTAATTTAGTTGATGTCAACATTCAAAGGGTTTACGTCAAAGATACGAGATTGTGTCAAAAGAAACTTGTTGAATTATTTTTTGACTTTTATTTAACGTAAATTCAATGAGGGAATTACAGCAATTGTCGAAACATTTACAAAACGCCTTTGGGTTATTGAAAGTTGTGGTGTAAACTTTAAATAAATCATAAAAAACAAAAACTTGTCCAAGTTTAAGTGTGATTAGATTTTTGATACAGGTGAAAGGCTAGTAGGATATGACATAGAAAGGGTAACACGGTTCTCTGAGGAGTGAAAGTAACACGGATGTTTTGATAACACGGATATAGGTGTGCATACCCTTACCAAACGAACTTTCTGTGCCGATTTTTATTTTACATTTCCCTTCGATGACATAAAAGGGTAGAATTATCCTAAAAAAAAGCCCCAAACCTTTTATAGAAGATTTGGAGCTTTTAAGATTTATATTAGATTTTATTAAGGCAAAGAAAATAATTAGCCTAAATAATCTCTTCCTCTGTTAAGTACCGCTCTGCATCCAAGGCAGCCATACAACCTGTTCCAGCAGCAGTAACTGCTTGACGATACACGTTATCTTGAGCATCTCCACTTACAAAAACGCCCGGAATCTTAGTTTTGGCACTATCTGGTATATTAACTAGGTAACCTGCATTATCCATCTCCAACCAATCTTTGAAAATGCCAGTATTTGGTTTATGACCAATTGCGGTAAAAAAGCCTTTAATCTTCAAATCTGTCTTTTTACCTGTTTTATTATTCACCACCCTTACACCATCTACATCATCTTTACCATAAATTTCCTCTGCTTCCGTATTCCAATGAATTTGGATATTTTTGGTATTCATCACTCGCTTTTGCATAATTTTAGAAGCACGCATTTCGTCTCTTCTAACCAACATGTGGACCGTGGGACATAATTTAGCTAAATAAGAAGCTTCTTCGGCAGCAGTATCTCCTGCTCCAACTACGGCAACATCTGTTCCTTTAAAAAAGAACCCATCACAAACTGCACAAGCAGATACCCCCTTATTCATAAATTTTTGCTCAGATTCCAAGCCTAGCCACTTCGCACTTGCACCCGTAGAAATAATGACCGTATGCGCTTGAACTTCCTCACCACCTTCTGGATAAATTTTGTGAACTGGGCCAGAAAAATCTACTTTAGTAATATATTCATACTTAACTTCTGTACCAAATCGCTCCGCTTGTTTTTGGAAGTGTTCCATCATTGCTGGGCCCATAATTCCATCTGGGTAACCTGGGTAATTTTCTACATCGGTGGTAATCATTAATTGTCCACCTGGCTCCATTCCCGTATATAACACAGGATTCATTCCTGCTCTTGCTGCATAAATGGCTGCGGTATATCCCGCTGGTCCTGAACCGATGATTACACAATTTAAAATATCTGACATTTTTAGAGATTGTTTGTTAAAAATTTTAGCAAAAGTAAAATTATTTCAAATTCACTTACGTATTCAGTTAATAGGAACGCTTTAGACTCCTTTTGGTTTTAATTGATAATTGAATTTTTTATACTTAAATGATTTAAATACTTGGACAGAATTAAATTTAATTTTAAGACAGGATTTCAAGATTAACAAGATTTTGATTATCAAAGGGTTAAATCTCCGATAAATACGGAGTTAAAACATGTTAATCCTGAAATCCTGTCAAAAGAAAAATAAAAATAATTTCGCTCATCCCCAAATTAGGGTGAGCCATAATAATCGAGATAAAAATCAGGAA
>CAZXYA010000826.1:0-3548 GCA_964644655.1 uncultured Saprospiraceae bacterium
CCCGTGGGCCAACCATGTGAACGCCCAAAATTTCGTCTGTCTCTTTATGTGCCAGCATTTTAACCATGCCGTCAATATCCATACTGGCTCTTGCTCGACCTAATGCTCGCATTGGAAATTTGCCCACTTTATAAGGTACACCCGCTTCTTTTAATTGCTCCTCTGTTTTACCCACAGCTGCTACTTCTGGCCAAGTATAAACCACGCCTGGAATTAAATTATAGTCAATATGTGGTTGTTGTCCTGCAATGACTTCGGCTACTAAAGTGCCTTCTTCTTCGGCTTTATGCGCTAACATCGCCCCTTTTATCACATCACCAATCGCATAAATTCCAGGAACCGCAGTTTCTAAATGTGCGCCTACTTCAATTCTACCTTTTTTGTCAGTTCCAATACCCACATTTTCTAAGCCTAACTTATCGGTATAAGCATATCTACCAATCGCAATCAGACAATAATCTGCTTTTAAGGTAATTTCTTTATCGTTTTTCTTGTTTTTTGCTTTGACCGTTACGCTACGACTTGTTCCTTTTACTTCCGTTACGGCATGCCCCAGATGGAATTTAATGCCCAACTTTTTCAAAGATCGAGTCAATTCTTTACTACAATCTTTGTCCATACCGGCAATCGCTCTATCCATAAATTCTACTACTTCCACTTCAGTTCCCAATCGAGCATAAACCGATCCTAATTCTAAACCAATCACTCCTGCACCAATGACAATCACCCGCTTCGGCACTTTGTCAATATTCAAGGCTTCGGTAGAAGTAATGACCCGCTTTTTATCATAATTAAAAGCAGCAGGTGCCACCGGTTTTGAACCAGTCGCAATAATGGTTTTATCTGTTTCTACTGTTTCGGTTGTCCCATCCGCTTTAGCAACACTAATCGTATTTTTATTGACAAAAGAACCATGTCCATGAAAGACGGTGATTTTATTCTTTTTCATTAAAAAATCAATGCCACTACAAGTTTGGGAAACCACCTCATTTTTCCGTTTTATCATCTGCTTCATATTCACTTTGACGTCTTTTACATCAATCCCATGTTTTTCAAAAGTATGCGTTGCATTATGATAATGTTCGGAAGAATCCAATAGTGCCTTGGACGGAATGCAACCTACATTTAAGCAAGTGCCACCTAAAGTAGCATATTTTTCAATAATGGCTGTTTTAAGGCCTAATTGGGCACATCGAATAGCGGCTACATATCCACCTGGACCAGACCCTATAACGGTTACATCGAATTTCATATCGTTAGAATTTATTGATTTTGATTTAGCAGAGGGCTTAGAGCGGAGGACCGAGGCAGGCTATGTTAAAAAGACAAGCATACCATAATAGTAGAAAATTTTAAATAGTTACTAACTTAGCCCTTTGATATAAATCTTCTAGCCCTTCGCTAATATATTTGTCAAAAAAACGCTTACGGACTAATAAAGTTGCGATATTACGCCTTTTGTGGGAAAGTCGGAATAGTAGGAAAAAATTCTTTTTAAATTCTTGCCTTTATTATTCTTTGAACAAATCTTCTAAGGTCAAAGATTTATCGACAAACCCAATGCTATGTTCATTATCGATTAATCCAAAAGTAGTAATCATTGTTAAAAATAGTTGTTTACGAGTTTGTGTAACAGATTGAAAAATAGCCATTTTTGCTCTGAGGTTTTTAGCATAAGCTTTGGTCATAATAAATTGATTATTATAAAACTTTATTTCACATAAATTAATTACATGATCATTTCTGTCTAGTAATAAATCAACTTGTATCCCTTCCTGATTTTTATTTCCTTTTTGGTAAAAAGAAGCCGCTTCTGAATAAACAACTCCAATATTTAATGCTTTTTGAATTTGTGGAATATGTTTTAAACATAAGCTCTCAAAAGCATAACCACTCCAACTTTTGTAGGTTTGTGTTTGACTTAATTTATTCCAAATATCTGTTCCTTGAAGGGTTTTATTTTCGATAAAATGTAGATAGAATAAAGAATACTCATCTGTAAGTCGATAGAGCTTATTTTTTTTCTTTTTACCAAAGGGGTAATAGGCAGAAATAAAACCAGAGTAGGCTAATTCTGCTAAAAGTCTAGTTATACTACCGCCATCTGTCAGTTGAGTTTGTTTAACAATTTCTGTTCTAGTCAATCCATACTTTTTAGCTGCTAAAGCACGAATCACTAAAATATGTTTTTCTGCATTATCAAAAAGGGCAAGATAGAGTCGAGAGAACTCATCTCTTAAAGCACCATCTTTAGAAAAGCAAATGTCATCAATATTTTGAGTGGCACTTTTACCTCCTTCTATTTCATTGAGGTAATGAGGAATACCACCCATTGCCATATATAATTGAGTGATTTGGTATTGATCTAAATTGATGTGCCTACTTTTAAGATAAGCTGCCGTTTCCGCAAGATTAAAAGGTTCTAAATAAATCCGTCGAGTAATTCGATTATGCAACCCCCCTTTATGGTTTACCACTTTCTGAATCATCCATGAAGCCGCAGAACCACAAATAACCACGACAATATTTTGCTTAACTGCCCAACTATTCCAAAAGAAACTTAACCCTTGCAGAAAACCTGACCGCTTAGTAGCTAACCAAGGCAATTCGTCCAAGAAAACAACCATTTTTTCCTGCTCTTTTTGTTTCTCTTTTAGATAGTCGATTAATAAAATAAATACATCTAACCAATCGGTTGGTATTTTGGCAGGTAGTGATGTATTGGAATATTGAGATAATTGGTAAAGAAAATTTTTTACTTGCCTTTTAAAAGGCGCATTTTGGATACCCGTTACTTCAAAAACAAGTTGTTTTTTATAGATAGTATTTACTAAAAAAGTCTTGCCAACACGTCGCCGACCAATTACAGCAACCATTTCTGCTGTATTTGATTGCAAGGCTTTTTGTAAAATTGCTTGCTCTTTTATTCGACCTATAAAATTATTTTTTGCACTCATTTTATTTATATTTGGCGGAATGTATGGTAAATGTAATACATTCCGCCAAATATAAATAGGTTTTAATTATAAAATATTGAATAATAATCAGCGTTTTTATTTTCCCACCAAAATTATTTTTTCTTTAAGGGATTCAAAAACAGCATTAATAATGGAGTGTAAATAAGTTTTAATTGCATAATATTGATAATGATTAACAACCTTTTTGGTCTTCTTGTTACTTTTGATACAATATTGTACTAATTGTGTATCGGTATTTCTGAAAGTCCTACCTTTTCGATATTGTTTTTCCTATTTATTTTATTAATTTTGATACATTACTTTATAAGAAATGTATTTGATGATTATAGACTTATTTAGCCCAGAAGGTGAACGTAAATATCTAATCGAGGACGAAAGATTACAATTTTTAGAACTTGCCAGACAAGCCGAAAACGAGCAAAGAACCTTTTGCTTGATGCTTTACTATACAGGTGCGAGAATTTCCGAAGTATTAAACATGACTTACAGCAATATTGATAATATTGGAAAGTACGTCACCATCGAGAGTTTAAAGAAAAGAAGGAAAGGTATTTTTAGGAGAATCCCTTT
>CAZXYA010000827.1:0-3538 GCA_964644655.1 uncultured Saprospiraceae bacterium
AAGGAAGGTTTGTTGGAACAGAGTTATTGGGAAATTGTGAAGATGGCGGTTGGAAGGAAAGCGTTTGCGTAACAATATATCTAATGTTTGCCATTGAAAAATAATCGTTAGACCTTATAAAATTTAGTGTCTAAAGACTCCATTACAAACGCCCATAAATCCTCATAAGGGATGATTTCTATTTCATGTCCTTGACTAGCAATATCTAGAGGGGTAGCTAATAATTTATCGTAATATTTTTTAGCCCTTCTCTCTACACCTGCTTTATGAAAGTTGGAAATAGGAATTTGAAGTAACATATTAATAAAACAATTACTTCGTAAGTTGTCATTATCCCTAAGATAGCGAGAGCAATATTTTTTAATGGCTTCAAATCGGTCAATAGATTGACTATAATCCTTTTTTACAATCATAAAGAGAATTTGAAGAATAAGAATAGGGATATTTAACCCTCTTTTGTCTTTAGAGTATATCGGAACACTATTTAAGAACTTTCCTACTTTGAATTTCTTTTTTTCTCTCTCTTCCGTAGTAATTTTTCCTATGAAAATTAAAAAACTGATATAGGCTTTATTAATAAGCCATCTTTCCCTTAAAGATGCTCTAAGTATTCTAAATTTATGATGATTTATTGCATCATTTAGTATAAAATAAGCTGCTGTGTATTCCTTAGAGTGAAGTGCTAGCATAAGCCTTAATTCTTGATTAATATACCAGGAACTCCCACCTATCTTGACATTATTAATTGCTTTTAAAGCCACCACTTTTCCCTTTTCCCAATCTTTTAATTGTATATAGCAGATTAATTCCTCGTGAAGAAAAACACTAATGGCCTTTTTGTAAGAATAGGGCTTTTGTTCAAAAAAATGAATGACATCTCGACATACTTTAATGGAAGAAGGATAATCGTTTATACTCAAAAGTGAAACAGTTTTTATAAGATTGCCATATAGATGCAAGAACGGAGAAGAATAAATGGCTAAATATGGTTGAAGCATTTTGTGAAATTGGGTTGCTTTTTCGTAGGTATCCTTTTTCTTTGTTTTGTTACTCAAATAAGGCAGAACTATTAAGGCATAATATTCTTGTGCAGTATTTTCTGCATCTTGAATTTTTCTATATTCTTTAAATGTTTTGTTATAAAAATTAAATTTTTCAGTATCCGCTAGCCTATGGGCATAATCTGAACGTAATATTTTACTTGACTGAACAATAAAATCTGTTAACTCAAATTTTATCGACCTGGCAAATACTTTTTGTAATAACCTTTTTGCCATATCTCTTGCTCCAAATTGTATCAATATTCTAGCAACGCATAAATTTTTATTACAATATAAAAAAGCTTTTTCTTGGTCACTATAGGCTTGTGATGGATCAATAAAAAATAATGTGTTAATTAATTTCTCTTTTAAAGAATGCTTTAAACTTCTATAGCTACCATTGGAAATATCAGTATTAAAAAAAAATTGAGAGGCATCAGCATCAGACTGAAAATCACTTGATATTATTTTTTTATAAAATATATCGGTATTAGTAGGTTTTACTCTGTCTGTAATGAGAAAGTCTGAAAATTTTAAATTTATTTTTGAGACAATTTGAGCAATAGCTTTTAAGTTTTCCATGGAAGATAGCGTTATTAAGCATGAGATAATTACAACTTAAATAGTGTTTAAAGTATTCATCTGTCACTTCAATGGTGAAGATACTATTTTTGCAACATTTAAACTAACATTTTAATGAAATCTATAATTCTAAACTATTGATTTGCAGTTTTTTATTGTTTTTTTGATTTAAAAAATAATATTTAAATAAAAAACAAATCTTTGCTTAATGTCCTTTTAAGATGAAAATTATGCCCTTAAATTTGCTTTAAGAAAAAAGAGATGTTGTAAACTAAAAATACGTTGCCATCCAATAATAATCGTTCGATGAAAATTGCTTTTTTGACTTAGATTTAATTCGATTTTGAGAGTCGAATTAAATGTTTCATCGTATCTAAAACATTGTTTTGGACAGGTATCGGTATGTGCTCAACTTCCTTTTTTGATTAAGAATCGAGCTTAAATAGCCTACTACATTCATTTCAAAAAAATTAAAACTTTTCAATTATGAAAGTTAACAGTACATTAACTGCTCAAACGGTCGACACGGACAATAGTGCAGTAGTTCCAAAAGATACCTCCTTAACTTTTGGTAGGGGCATCTGGTATGGCATTCAATTTTTATTGCTTCAGTTGGCTATTTTTATTCCTATAGCTATTGCAGGATTTGCACTTTATGGCATGAATAACCAAGCAGCGGCCAATAATTTTACGATGAGTCTAGGCTTGCCAATTGCCTTTATAGGCTGTGCTTGGTATTTTTATAAAAAAAATGGACTTATAGCTACGGCTTTTCAATGGCAAACTACCTTTATTAAGTTAATTCCATTAGGGGTACTATTGATTTTTGGACTGAGCTATATTACTGGCCAAATCATAACTTATTTACCTGGTTATGAGACAATGTTAGCTAGCTATAAAGCCATGTTTGAAGGAATTAACCCTACCGCTTTATTAATTGGAGCTGCCTTAATTGGCCCTATTTGCGAGGAAATTATTTTTAGAGGGGTAATCTTAGAAGGTTTATCTAAGGAATATAAACCAATGAATGCCATTGTCTTTTCCGCTTTTGTTTTTGCCATTATTCATTTACAACCCTTACAGGTGATTAATGCCTTTTTTATCGGCTTAGCTTTTGGTTGGATTTATTTAAAGACAAAATCATTGTGGGTCTGCATATTTGCTCACGTACTCTATAATGCGATTGCTTTGTCATTTGATACTGAAGGAACGGAATCCGTTCGTGCCTATTTTGATAATGATATATTTTACTTTGGGACATTTTCCATAGCAGCTTTAATTGTTTTTGTAGCTTATAAAGGTATTCAAACGGTTACTAAATTTAAATCAATCTGACCCTTATTTTGACTAAATTCAACAAGGTACGAGTAAAGAATGTAAGTGATTTTAAAAATAGTTTGCCTTAACTCAGAACACTTAATTCCAAATGAGTCATTTATTCTTTACTCGTTACTATTTTAAAAACCATAAAAGAAATGTATATGCTACTGTGTAAAATTAGTACATTTGCAATAGCTTAAAACAAAGATTTAAACTATAAAGACTGAAATACCCTACAAAAATTTTTCATTTCCTTTTTTGCCTTTTATTGATTGGCTTACCTTTTTCCAAAGCATTAGTCTCTATTGCTTTTGTCGGCTTAGTATTGATAACGATTTTCACTTTTTTTAAAAATAAGACCTCCCTTCCAAATTCTATTTTATGGTTATTACCGATTGGTATTTTTGCTGCAACGGCAATAAGTTTAAGTTATTCAACGAATATCAATCAAGGCTTAAAGGTATTGGGTAGTCAATTTAAGTTTTTAGCGATTCCACTTATCTTTTTAATTAATCGACATGGGATTAAAGGTAAGATAGCGCAATATTTTCAACTATTTATTACTACCACTAGTTTTGCTGCCTTCCTTACCTTTC
>CAZXYA010000828.1:0-3534 GCA_964644655.1 uncultured Saprospiraceae bacterium
ACAACATCAATACTGATTATATTACTGTAGGTGGTGGATCAGCAGGAGCGGTCACGGCAGTAACCCTAGGCATATCCAATCAAGAAGATTTTAGAGATGAAATCAGCCTGACCGATGACCCAACTTTGGCGACGACCAATCTCGATAAAACTTATGAAATAAATAGTATCGTTGACTTTTGGGGGTCAAATACTGCGCTAGACGTACATGAAATCATCTACGGGACACAACGTTTTGACAGTAATGATCCTCCTTTATTCATTGCTCATGGCACTGAAGACCCTACCGTTTTGTTCAGTGAGGCAGAAGAACTGGTTCGGCTTTATGACTCTACAGGCGTACATGTAGAATTCAACCCACTAGTCGGTCGAGGGCACGGGCCATGGGGTGCTACATTGGATGGGAAGAGTTTGTCAGACCTGTCTTTTGATTTTCTGGTGGCGCAACAGGAATTAATCTTAAAGGATTGCAGTAATCCAATAGACCAAGACGGAGATGGTTTTTTCTCAAATGTGGATTGCAATGATAATGATTCCAATATCAATCCAAATGCGACAGAAATACCTGACAATGGCATAGATGAAAATTGTGACGGAATGGATGATAGGACTACTCCTAATCCAAATGATTTTGGTCAGCCAAAGGTAAAATGCGAAAGCACCTATTCAGTCATCCTAGAGGAAGACATCACGTATGCAGAAGGATTAGCCAATATTGGTACTAGCGCTGCTACGACTACAATACCATTATTGCTAGATCTCTACGTACCAGATAATGATTCTCAGAATAAACCTGTGTTCCTATTTATTCATGGTGGAGGATTTACGGGTGGTACCAAAACTAAGCCGGAAATTATAGCTATGGCCAACTACTATGCTTCTAGAGGATGGGTTTTTGCCTCTGTGGATTATAGAACCACAGAAGAATTGCAAGGAAACTATTTTACGGGGATTGCTCCACAAGAATGGATTGATTTCACCTTGCAAAATGCAACAACTCCTAAAAATGCAAGACAGAGTATTGCTATGTATGCTGCCCAAAGAGATGCCAAAGCCGCCCTTCGCTGGATAATAGCTAACGCAAGTACTTATAGCATAAATACAGACTTTATTACTGTGGGCGGTGCTTCAGCAGGAGCAGTAACTACTATTGCCTTAGGCATTTCTAATCAAGAAGATTTTAGAGATGAAATTCCTCTTACTGATGATCCTACACTTTCCACTACAAACCTTAACGAGACATACGAGGTGAGAAGTTTGGTCGACTTCTGGGGAGGTAACACAAAATTAGAACTCTTTGAAAATGTATACGGATTAAGCCGATATGATAGTAATGACCCTCCATTATTTATCGCCCACGGAACAGAAGATCCAACTGTCCTTTTTAGTGAGGCAGAAGAAATGGTGCAGCTTTATAATTCTACAGGCGTACATGTAGAACTAAATACGCTTGAGGGTAGCGGCCATGGGGCGTGGGATGCGACTGTGAATGGAAAGAGTTTATCCGAATTGTCTTTTGATTTTCTGGTAGTGCAACAGGAGTTAATCTTAGAGGGTTGTGATAATCAAATAGACCAAGACGGAGATGGCTTTTTTTCCAATGTGGATTGTAATGATAATGATTCAAGCATTAATCCTAATGCCGAAGAAATACCAAATAATGGAATAGATGAAAATTGTGATGGCATGGATGATATGGCTACCTCTATGCCAGTATGTAATCCACCTACTGGATTAACTTCTCAATCAACTGATGCAAGAAGGATTAGATTGAGCTGGAATCCAGTTGACAATGCCAATAGTTATTTTATACAAATTAGAATTAAAGGAAGAAATAATTGGATTGTCAATACTGGTGTTCGCAATCCAGTTGTCAATGGGCAAGGTCCATTAAATACTTATGAATTTCGAGTAAAATCTCTTTGTGACAATGACGAAGAATCAGCCTATAGTGCCATCCAAGAATTCACAATTTCTAATAGTTTAACAACTGCAACTTCTAGAAATACGGAAATCGAAAATATTAGGGAAATAACTATTCCTAACCAGACACTCCGAATTTTTCCAAACCCTGCACAAAATTGGCTGCAATTGGAAACACCCATCAATCTGACCGGCAGTATCCTTATTTACGATGTTACTGGAAAAGCACTTTTTAGAAGTAAAATCGACCCAATGAATTCGGTAGACCGAATTAATATTGGTGGTTTAAAGGCGGGTGTTTATTTCTTGAAAATTCAATCACAAGAAGGAGTGGTTTTTAGGCAAAAATTTATTAAGGCAAAATAAATTAATAAAGTGGTCATTCTGAGGAAATATTTTTTTCTTAGACAAGGCATGAAAAAGCGTAAGCTTTTGACCCCGAAGGGATAGGAAGCCTACAGACATAGCACCGCTATGGCGAGTATTTTCAACGAAGTATAAGAAAAAAAGATGAAGTCATAATGGCTAATTAATTATTTTAATTTGCCTAAGGCCTTGCCTTAAGAGCTTGTCTAAAAATATTGTCTTTTATTAGAATTAAAAAACTTGTTAAATTGAAAAAATTATAAATATTTATGAAAAATATAATTCCAAAGGATAGTGCACTTTATCAGTTTTTACAATGGGCATTTTTTCCCATAGTTCTAGTTGGAACACCTTATATTATTTATTTACTGATTAATCAAGGATATTCGGTGGCATTGACTACTTATATTGTTGCCGTATGTATAGGATTATTGTTTTGGCTAGTTGAATGGCTAATGCCATTTAAAGAACATTGGAATCATTCCCATGGCGACATTTCAAATGATTTAACAAGTGGAATTATAGCCTATATTATTCTTCCCATTTTTTTAAAACCCCTTTTTATTGCCTTATTAGCGGGAGGGGCTGCATGGCTATCTATGCAATGGGGCGGGGCTATTTGGCCAAGCGATTGGCCAGTGGTGCTTCAGTTAATATTGCTTCTTTTAGTAGGGGATGCAGGACGATATTGGGGGCATAGATTAGCTCATACCGTACCTTTTTTATGGAATTTTCATGCAGTTCATCATTCACCAAAACGATTGTATTGGTGGAATGCTACTCGTCAGCATCCTGTAGATAAAACTTGGTTTACCTTTACAGAAATGGTTTTTCCAGTTTTATTAGGGGCAGATGGAATTGTTTTATCCATGTATTTTGGGGTAACGGTGGTTTGCGGCTTTTCGCAACATTGTAATATCAATTTAAAATTGGGTCCACTCTATTGGTTTTTTAATGTGGTTGACCTACATCGTTGGCATCATTCAAAAAAGATTGGAGAGTCCAATAATAATTATGGAAATAATTTGATTGTTTTTGATAGATTATTTGGTACTTATTTCCATCCTGAACGACAAATTAATCCTAATCAACATATTGAAGAAATTGGCTTGTTAAATCCAGATTACCCTGAAGACTATTTAGGTCAGTTAGTTGCACCATTTAAAGACGGCTTAGATAAACCAAAAGGTAAATAGACTTGTTACCCTTTAAATTACAGCAATCTGAAAATGTCTAGCATCCCATC
>CAZXYA010000829.1:0-3520 GCA_964644655.1 uncultured Saprospiraceae bacterium
CTGCTTTGGGAGCAGGAGGTCGCAGGTTCGAATCCTGCCACCCCGACTTTTTATAGTCTATAGGTCGCGTAGCTCAGCTGGATAGAGCATCTGCCTTCTAAGCAGACGGTCACAGGTTCGAATCCTGTCGCGATCACATAATAATCAAAGCTTTGCAATTACGCAAAGCTTTTTTATTTTCTATTTGTCCGATTTTTTTGGATTATTCTTCAAATCTTTCTGCTTAGATAAAATTATTGACAGATAGGAGGGAAGCTGATAGGAAATGACAACAAATCTAATAACCCGAAGGTAGGAGATTCGAGTCCTTTCGCCCCGACAAATTAAAACAAAAAGGTTCTCTCAGAAAGGTCTACTTTCCTGACAAAACTTTTTTAATTAGATCTATACTACAATTTTAAACCCAGATTATGCATTAGAACTTTGTGATGAACCTTGAAAGTACCATAAAATATGACATTTTATGAGTTTTAGCGTAGCATCGCTACGGTTAAACTCAAAAATGTAGTGTAACGGTATATTTTGCAGCACTTCCAAGTTGTAATAGATTTTCTAATGCATAATCTGGGTTAAACCTATCTTTTTCTCAATACCCAACTTCTTTGTGCGTGCAAATAAGATTTTATCTTTCATGCTGAGAATCGTTGCGATTCCATTGGCCCCGTTCACACGTCTTTTTTTTTTTACATTACCGTTAGAGTACGCTTTCTCTCTATTTCCTTTGGATCATTATCTTCGTAGTCCTTCAGGTTTAAAAAGTAGAAGTATATTGGCAGCAACAGTCGAGTGAATATTTCAAGACACTCCGTTTTAAAAACTAATAAGAGTACTGAAAACCTTATTGTAAACGCCTCATTACTGATCATAGAATCGTTGTGTTGAGGGATTGAACTTGATGATAGTAAATGAGGAATTGACAAAATTTATGTTCTCCTTGATTACTGCTTAAAGTAAGGTGTAATTTTTTTATTTGAGTACTTAGACGTAAATCATATGCAAGTAAACGCCCTTTCATTGAAAAAGTACCTGTCGCAAAAGTTAAAAGAAAATCACTTATTACTCTTTGGAGCATTAATTATTGGACAAGAGTTTGTTTACTTGAAATTAGTTACTCTTGAAGCCATCAACGGCTGGAAATCAGTGATGACTTTCTGGATTGAATTGACAGCTGCTTTTGTAATGTATTTTATTGGATACCTCATCATTAAAACGCAAAGAACCGAGAAAGTCACACTTTTACTCATTATTATCTCCTCTTTCCTTTTTCGAATTACTTTGATTCCTGCCGGACTGCCTAATGACTCAACACTACAAGAGAAAACAGATTTATTGTATGCAGATATAGCGGGTAAGGAAACCACCTTTGAGCGCTTTCAGTTATATGATTCTGATGTTTGGAGGTACCTATGGGACGGCCATGTTTTAGATAAAGAAATAAACCCTTATGTTTACGCGCCTAATGATCCGTATCTGGATAATTTAACAGAACTAGCGACAGATGTCCATTACCAGTGGGACGATATACGAGACAATGTTAATTATCCACATGTACCTACCATCTATCCACCTCTTTCTCAGTGGTTTTTTGGGCTTTCCTATCAGATTGCTCCCGGAAGCGTTGCTATTATTAAGTTGTTACTCATACTGTGTGAGTGTATAGGTATTTTTTTTCTTATTCTTACTCTTAGAAAACTTCATTTATCTCCTTATCTCATTTTACTATATGCGTGGAACCCTCTTATTATAAAAACTATAGCGGGTAGTGCGCATATGGACGCACTCTTGGTTTGTTTTTTTGGAATACTCTCTTATGGAGTAGTATCGAAAAAAAAGTGGATAATTATTACGAGTTGGGCTGCCGCCATTTTAATTAAACTAATTCCTATCTTATTACTTCCATTCCTGTTTAAACGAATTAAATGGTATGGCATTACATTGGCTATAGCTATTGTTATTGCAGGCTATCTGCCTTTTTCAGATGCAGGAATGAAGTTATTTACCGGCTTGTCAACCTTTTCTGAGGAGTGGCAATTTAATGCGGGTCCTTTTCAGGTAGTAGATTATTTAATTGCGCTCTTTCTTCAAACTGATACATTCACAGTTGCAAGCATAACCACCAAGTTGCTCACTATGGGTGTGATAGGCATCCTCTTTTTTAAGGACGATGCTTCTCCTACCTATTTCTTCAAGGCAGCTACACTTACCTTTGGCATATTTCTAGTGCTTAGTCCTACAGTGATGCCCTGGTACATAAGCTGGATATTACCTTTTGCAGTCATCAGCCGGCAGAATTACTGGTTTATTTTTTCTTTCTTGTTGCTGTTTGCATTTCACATCATGATATATCGAGTAGAGCTCAACTGGGTTTTGGCTATTGAATTTGGTATATTTTTTTTGGTAATCTTGTTATGTTTAAGACAAGATCGCGTCTATTATATTGAAAATGAAAAACTGATAAAGTAGTCATACCCTTTTTAGAATTGGTGAAACCAAAGTAACATAAATTAAATTCACGTATTATGAAAAATACATTTCGCATTGTTCTTACATTGATCGTTAGTCTTTTCTTTTCTATCTCAGCTTTTAGTCAAGGTAGCGGATCTACTTACTCCACTGAAAGTGGTGTACAAGAAGTTGAAGGAACAAGACCTCCTAGGATAGAGTCTCCCACATTCAATTCGACTCCTTCCTCTGCTTTTGGGGAAAGATCTGAAGAAAATAAATCTTTTGAAGTGACAAAAACCGTAAAAGGTAATCTTGTTAAGATGGAAAAGGGATTGTTTTTATTAAAAACAACAAAAGGAGAGTTGTTAAATTTAAAGATTACTCCTAAAACCAAAATTAAGAGCAAAAAAGATAATAAGGACTTGTCTGGTAAACTTGTTAGGGTTACTTATTTACCAGAAACATTGTTGAAGAAAGAACTTGAAGCTGTTCGAGTTAAGGTTTTGAACTAGTATAAGAATGAAGTAAAAGAGTATGTTTAGTTAGCTAAGTGCTTTATTATTAAAGTCAGGTATTCTTTGCTTATTGCATCATTGCTATGCAGTCTTGCAACGCTTTTAGTTTTTAGCTTATTTTAAATTAATAGATTTCTAATCATTTTGTTTCCTTAGTATTTAGTGAAAACAATAAATGCAAGATCTACAAAGTAAATCCTGCATTTACAATGAATTATCTAAACAATAAACTATAGTGGGATATATCCACCTTGTCCATTACACATTCCATCGGCTAAAGGGCATAATGGATGGAAACGACAGCGTACTCCAAAAGCAGCAGTGGGACACACCGTCGCGCAAGCAGGCACTCCTCCTGCGGTAGGACCAAAACCCCCAAAAATTTCTTTCTGTTCATCTTTTGATAGACCTTGAGCACTTTCTAATTTTAAAACTTTTTTTAACATAATAGTGAAATTTATAAATTAATATAGTTCACCGCGAACATTTAGAGACACTCACGATTTATGTCTGTCCTTGCAAGGAATGGTTATGTCTTTTAAAGATAAGGATTTAGCTTA
>CAZXYA010000830.1:0-1942 GCA_964644655.1 uncultured Saprospiraceae bacterium
AAAATACACTCGATTAAACTATCAATTACTTATGACTTGAACCATTAGTTTTCATTACCGTACACTTTTTACGGAATCACGCACTAACATCCCACCCCAAACCCCTTGTTTTAGCCGCCGTAGGCGGCGTTTTCAAAAATTGTACGGTAGAGAAAGTTAGTTAATTGCCTACTAAAGACGTTATGTTTTTTTAGCAAAAATATAATGATAAAACATTATGGCTGCTTCTTTAATCAGCATTCCTTGGTCTGTATTAATGCCCAAATGATTAATATATAAATTCAAATTTTCACCAGTTGTAAAAAGTAGTCGTGCGGATAGGGAAATATCGGAAATAGGGTGAAATTTGCTTACTTGTTCCATGAATCGTTCTAGAAATTGAATTTCTATTAACCTAGCTTTCGCTGCCTGTCGCAGCGCATCTTCTTCCGTAAATTGCAGGGCATGAAACATTTTATAGAAGGGATCTGACAAATAAGGAGAATTAATCAGTTGGCTTAATAGACCTTCTAGATTTTTCAAAGTCGAGACCTTGTCAATCGTATTTAGAATATAACCTTCCATTTGATGTAGGGTATCTTGATGAAATGCCTCATTAAAATCTTCAATTAGCTCCAGTAAGATACCTTTCTTATTCCCAAAATAATTATAAAAACTCCCCACAGGTACACCCGCAGCTTTAGCTATTTGAATGGAGGTTATCTTGTAGTATCCATTAGTAGAAAATAATTGTCTAGCTGCTTTTTTGAGCTTATTTCTAGTAGCGATACTTCTTTTCTGAACAGGTATTTTTAACGATTTTGTTGGCATATTATCTTTATTTTTCTTAGGCAAAGATAATTAATTTAGATAAAAAATGAATAAATATTCAGTTTTGTTTTGAAAAATGAATATTTATTCATTTTTTTACATAACCTTATTTTTGTTACTACTCGGCAAAGGGCTAATGGCAAAGGGCGAAAGGGGCAAACAGATGATAAAAAACTTCAATCTATCTATTTTAGTGTCCTAAAGTCTATTTTGCCATTAAATAAACCTTTTACCATTCGCCTTTTGCCATTAGCCAAGTAGTAACTTATTTTTTATATCAAAACAATTGAAAGATGAAACGATTTTTAAAATACACTTTTTTAGGCTTGCTTTTATTAGCCGCATGCGGATTTATTTGGTGGAAAGCTAGTGATTTCCAAGTATATGAAGACCGTCCCCAAAAACCTATGTCGGAGTATGTTGATTTAGAAACAGATTTTCAAAAACTATTTCTACTAGCTAAAGATGGAGAGACTATTGAATTGCCAGCAGGTCATTTTAAATTTTCTAAAGCTTTGATTTTAGATGGTAAAAGAAATGTGACCGTGAAGGGTGCAGGTATGGATAAAACGGTGCTCTCTTTTCGGGAACAAACGGAAGGAGCAGAAGGTATTCGTGTGGCTAATTGTAAAAATGTAACATTGGAAGGCTTTACGATTCAAGATGCAATTGGAGATAATATCAAAGCCATCTATACGGATACCTTAACTTTTAGGGGGCTTAAAACAGAATGGACAGATGTACCTAATACTTCCTTAGGGGCTTATGGAATTTATCCAGTTATGTGTAAAAATGTTTTAGTGGAACATTGCGAGGCATTAAGAGCTTCTGATTCTGGTTTATACATTGGACAGTCTGAAAATATTGTGATTAGAAATAATAAAGCATTGGAAAGTGTTTGTGGGATTAATGTAGAAAATTCAGCAAACGTGGATATTTATAATAATGAAGCCTATAATAATGCAACAGGTATGGTTATTTTGGATATTCCAGGCTTGACCCGCTATTGCGAAAATGTAAAAGTCCACCATAATAAAATAAGCAATAATAATCTATTTAATTTTGCCCCTGCTGGAAACGTGGCAGCTTCTAATTTCCCAGGGACAGGCATTATGCTTTGGGCAGCTAAGGA
>CAZXYA010000830.1:2042-3520 GCA_964644655.1 uncultured Saprospiraceae bacterium
CAAAAGATGGCTTTTTATTTTCTTTAGCAATGGGTTTTAAAGATGCCCATATTTGGTTTGATGGCGTAGCGAATCCTGATGGCAGCACTTTATGTGTGGATGAAAAAGGTGTTGATATTGCAGATTTAGATTTTAGTAATGATAATCCTACTATGAAAATGGTAACGGATTATGCTTGTGATACAAAACCATCTTTGACCATTAATTGAAAAAAGGTAATGGCTATGTTGTTGATGGTTTGATGGTTTACGTGACGTTGACCATCAAACAATCTAGCCATCAAACCATCCTACCTTCCCCCTTCTTATTGATTTAAAATAATATAACCATGAAAAGGAAAATAATTGGTTTATTTATCCTAGCCCTTGTTATACTAATGGCGAACTGTCAGCAAGCTACTCAAGAATCTACCACTCCCACGACTACTCAAACAGATATTGAGGCTGCTAAAGCTTTACTGCGACAACAAGCAGCAGGTAAAACGGCGGATTTAGGCAAAGAAAAATTATCAACATATGGTTTTTTTGTAGGAACATTAAAAGACTTAAAGCCTTCAGTTGATGTGATTCCTTATGATTTGAATACGCCATTATTTTCCGATTATGCCCATAAATTGCGGTTTTTCAAATTGCCTGAAGGTAAAACGGCTATCTATCGGGAAAAAGAAGTATTGGATTTTCCTGTTGGCACCTACCTCATTAAAAATTTTTATTATTATCACGATGAAACGAATAAATCAGCTGGTCGTCAAATCATGGAAACAAGGCTTTTACTCCACGAAGCAGATGGTTGGAAAACCTTACCTTCGTATATCTGGAATGAGGAACAAACGGAGGCTTACCTAACCGTAGAAGGGGGGACCAGAAATGTTTCATGGGTCAATGAGGCAGGAGAACAACAACAGCTAGCCTATAGTATTCCGTCGCAAACACTTTGTAAAAGTTGTCATGTTAATAATAATGTATTGACCCCAATTGGCCCAAAGGCAAGACAACTTAACCGAACCTTTGCTTTTAATGGAGGTAGCAAAAATCAATTGAGTCATTATGCCAATTTAGGTTTATTAACAGGCTTACCTGAATTAACTAAAGTACGAAAATCACCCATTTGGAACGACCCTTCTTCTGGAAGTTTACACGGACGTGCTTTGGCCTACTTGGATATGAATTGTGCCCATTGTCATAGCAAAGGGGGGGCTGGAAATACCTCTGCTTTGCACCTTACCGAATTTGAAACCAATGAATTTAATTTAGGGATTGACAAACATCCAATTGCTGCGGGCAAAGGTACGGGTGGACGACCATTCGATATTGTAAAAGGAGCGCCAGAAAATTCTATTTTAGTCTATCGTATGGAAAGCACTAATCCAGGCGAAATGATGCCAGAGGTTGCTCGGAAGTTAGTGCATACGGAAGGGGTAGATTTAATTAAGGAGTGGATTGCAAAGATGTAGTTTATTTAGAGCGTCAGATAAAAAA
>CAZXYA010000831.1:0-3515 GCA_964644655.1 uncultured Saprospiraceae bacterium
CTTTAGAAGAAATACCCTGAATCAATTATTATTAAAATTTTAATTTATAAATAGAAAATCGCTAAAAAATGGTTGGGCATCGTAGATTTAAACAGCAATTACTACAAAATATCCGCTTAGAGTAGGTGAATTAGCAAAAACTCCTTTTCTTTGCAGCCTATTTTAATAAAATCAAGTAAAACCGTATTTCTAAAATCAAAAAACCCATCGGTCATTAAGGAAAAAACAGGCATTTTAATGGATATAACACCAAAAAATCCTACACCAGTTTGCCATGTATTCCACTTTCCAATGGGCATTTTTAAAATTGAAAATTAATAATCATGGCTAAATTAGATTTTGGCGGAACAGTAGAAAACGTAGTAACCAGAGATGAGTTTCCAGTAGAAAAAGCAAGAGAAGTGCTTAAAGAGGAAACCATTGCAATTATTGGCTATGGCGTACAGGGTCCAGGACAATCAATGAATCTTCGAGATAACGGTTTTAATGTCATCGTTGGTCAAAGAAAACCATCTAAATCTTGGGACAAAGCAGTAAATGATGGATGGGTACCTGGCGAAACATTATTTGAAATTGAAGAAGCTTGTGAAAAAGCCACTATCATCCAATATTTATTATCGGACGCAGCGCAAATTGCTATTTGGCCTACCATTAAGAAGCATTTAACCCCAGGTAAGGCATTATACTTCTCTCATGGTTTTGCAGTAACTTATAAAGAAAGAACAGGCATCATTCCTCCAAAGGATGTAGATGTTATTTTGGTGGCACCAAAAGGTTCTGGAACTAGTTTAAGAAGATTATTTGTAGCAGGTAGAGGCTTAAACTCTAGTTATGCTATTTTCCAAGATGCTACAGGGAATGCTTTTGATAGAGTTGTTGCTTTGGGTATCGGTGTTGGTTCTGGTTATTTATTTGAAACCACTTTCAAAAGAGAAGTATTTAGTGATTTAACTGGGGAAAGAGGTACGCTAATGGGTGCTATCCAAGGCTTATTCGCTGCGCAATACGATTTATTGAGATCAAGAGGACACTCTCCTTCTGAAGCTTTCAATGAAACCGTAGAGGAAGCAACACAGTCTTTATATCCATTAATTGCAGAAAACGGCATGGATTGGATGTATGCCAACTGTTCTACAACTGCCCAAAGAGGTGCCTTAGACTGGTGGAAAAAATTTAGAGATGCCACTCGACCAGTTTTTGAAGAATTATATGATAGTGTTGCTATCGGAAATGAAGCACAATTATCTATTGACTCTAATAGTAAGTCAGATTACCGTGTGAAGTTAGAGGCAGAATTGGAAGAACTAAAAGAATCTGAAATGTGGAGAGCGGGAAGAACGGTACGTAGTTTACGACCCGAAAATGCTTAATTTGTTTTAAGTCATTCACAATATACAAAAAAGCTGCTTCGAATAATCGAGGTGGCTTTTTTTATAAAAATAAAAAAATTAGACAAGTTTAGCAAAGTCACAAAAATAATTGACAATAAAAAAAGAGGCCGCTCGAAATTGAACCACCTCTTAAAATTATATATCTTCAAAGTCAAACAAAAGCAAATCGCTTTTGAACTACAGAATAATCATTAAGCCACATCAAAACGATCCAAATCCATCACCTTCGCCCAAGCAGCAACAAAGTCTGTCACAAATCGCTCATTTCCATCAGCCGACCCATAAACTTCGGCAACAGCACGTAGTTCGGTGTTTGAACCAAAGATTAAATCTGCTCTAGTTCCAGTCCATTGTACCCTACCTGTTCTACGATCACGACCTTCAAAAACTTGGTCGTTAGCAGAAGTAGCAGCCCAAGTAGTAGCAAAGTCTAATAAATTACTAAAGAAATCATTCGTCAATGCACCAGGATTATTGGTAAATACACCACGCTCAGAACCATCATAATTAGTACCTAAAACTCTTAGTCCACCAACTAAAACCGTCATTTCTGGAATAGAAAGGGTCAATAATTGCGCTCGATCAATTAATAATTCTTCCGCAGATGCCGTTTCGCCTGCTTTTACATAATTTCTAAAACCATCCGCTCTTGGCTCTAAATAGCCGAATGATTCTATATCGGTTTGTGCTTCGGACGCATCTCCTCTACCAGGTGTAAATGGTACGATAATATCGTGTCCTGCATTTTTAGCAGCTTGTTCTACCCCTACATTTCCTGCTAATACTATTAAATCTGCTATAGAAACTGCTCCTTTGGCTTCTTTCTGAATGCCTGCTAACACCTTTAAAACCTTCGAAAGTTGAGCTGGATTATTTACTGTCCAATCTTTCTGAGGCGCTAAACGAATTCGAGCCCCATTGGCTCCACCACGCTTATCAGAATCTCTATAAGTTGAAGCAGATGCCCAAGCCGTAGACACTAATTCGGATACAGATAAACCAGAAGCAGCGATCATTCTTTTTAATAAAGTAATGCCTTTACCATTTACGGTCGTATTAGCCGTAGGAATAGGATCTTGCCAAATCAATTCTTCTTGTGGTACTTCTGGTCCTAAGTAACGAGCAATTGGCCCCATATCTCTATGGGTTAATTTAAACCATGCTCTGGCAAAAGCATCCTCAAATGCTTTATGATCTTTATGAAACTTTTGAGAAATTGCTAAATAAGCAGGATCTTTTTTAAGCGCCATATCTGCAGTTGTCATCATTAAAGCTTGGGTCTTAGATGCATCTCCCGCTCTAGGTGCCATTTTTGCTTTCGATGCTGCCGTCGGTGTCCATTGATGCGCTCCTGCTGGACTTTTAGTCAATTCCCAGTCGTAGTTTAATAAAACATCAAAATAATCGCTATCCCATTTAGTAGGATTAGGCGTCCAAGCCCCTTCTATGCCACTTGTAATGGTATCATCTAAAACACCAGTACCAAAAGTATTTTTCCAGCCAGTACTCATTTCTTCTATCGCTGCGCCTGCTGGTTCTGCACCTACGTATTTATCAGGATCTGCTGCACCATGGGCTTTTCCAAAGGTATGTCCACCTGCTACTAAAGCTACCGTTTCTTCATCGTTCATCGCCATTCGTCCAAAAGTTTCCCGAATATCTTTGGCAGAACCAATTGGATCAGGATTTGCATTAGGGCCCTCTGGATTGACATAAATTAATCCCATGTGAGCAGCCCCTAGTTGACCTTCCAATTCGCCATCTGCATATCGTGCATCATTGCCCATCCATTCTGTTTCAGACCCCCAGTAAGCATCTTGCTCTGGTTCCCAAACATCTTCTCGACCACCAGCAAAACCAAAAGTTTCAAAGCCCATAGATTCTAAAGCACAGTTACCTGCCAAAATCATTAAATCTGCCCAAGAAACTTTTTGTCCATATTTCTTTTTAACAGGCCATAATAATAAACGTGCCTTATCTAAATTTCCGTTGTCTGGCCAGCTATTCAAGGGTGCAAAACGCTGTGTACCAGAACTTGCCCCTCCTCGACCATCACCAACACGATAAGTACCTGCACTATGCCAAGCCATCCGAATCATAAAGGGACCATAATGCCCATAATCG
>CAZXYA010000832.1:0-3514 GCA_964644655.1 uncultured Saprospiraceae bacterium
TGCTCAAGTTAGGCTAGACGATAATCCTCCAATGGCGCCAGTAGGGGGAGTCGATGAAATTTTGACATTCATTAATGGAGGAACAGTAACTCCTCAACCTTCTATGGATTTATACTTTAAAGCTAATTTTGGACCAAAAGCAGCTCCTATACCTGCAGCTATTCCAACTCTAAGTCAATGGGGGGGACTGATATTTATTTTATTGCTACTGAATTTAGGTATTTGGGCAATTATTCAGCAAATAAAATTAGAAAAAATGACATCCTAAAATAAAAGTAGCGATAGCTCCTAAGAACTATCGCTAACTTACATACTCACATTGAAACTTGATAAATAGTTGTAAACCTAAAATTGAACACAAGTTTCAACTTCTTTAGCGTCCAAAAAAGATGCCAATATTTTTAATATATTAAATTTGTAAACTATTGTTAATTGTTTTACAGTATTTTAGAGTATTTATAACAATTTGTGTCCTAAATTGGCATAAAATCTTTTTTAATTAATAGGTAGAAACCTATCTAATTTCCTTTAGATAAAGAATAGATTTTAACAGGGCAACAATATCGTGTTATTGATTTAAAGTGTAAAACTCGTAGGTGTGGCTCTTTAGAATAAACAAGAATTAAATGTGTCTATATAGTCGGAATTTTTAGAAAAGGGATGATTTCCAAAAGAAACGGAAGAAAAAATAAGTTTGTTTCCCGAAAGGGGAAAATATTTCATTTATTTGTTTTTTTGCTAAATTTTAGCATTTTGAAGGCATTTGTAAAGACGAAATAAATTTCGATTTCATCTTTTTAAGGGTCGCTTTAATGGTCTAAACATGAAATAAATATCACTTTAGAAGGGTTATCAGTTATCGGTTGTCAGTTAGATTAGTAACTAGATAACTGACAACCGATAACAGCTCTAAACTGATAGGAATTTAATTTTTGAACCACTAGTCATCACTTTTTGGTATAAAACTGTCCTATTACCTAAGCACCTAAAGCCTTAAATACTAAAGCGGCTATAACGCCGCCAAGGATTGGACCTACAACAGGTACCCATGCATATCCCCAATCGCTATCCCCTTTTCGAGGAATGGGCAAAATAGCATGCATAATTCTAGGAGATAAATCTCTTGCAGGGTTTATTGCATAACCAGTATTGCCTCCTAAACTTAAGCCAATGGCTAAAACTAATAAGGCTACGGGGAGGCCATTGAGGGCACCAAGAGAAGCGGATTCTACGCCGACGGTTGCCCCAGCTATATGAAAGCAGCCAAAAACAAGTAGGAAAGTAGCAATGGCTTCTCCAATTAAATTGTTTATTGGATTGCGGATGGCAGGTGCGGTAGCAAAAGTACCTAACTTAGTAGGGCCATCTGCCGTTTCTGCATAATGATCTTTATATTGGACCCAGACTAAAAATGCGCCAAGGGCAGCCCCTAAAAATTGGGCAGCTAAATATTGAGCAATCAGAGCAGTTCCCTTTATTTTTCCTGCCAATGCAAATCCGATAGTAACCGCTGGATTTAGGTGGGCATCACTACCATGAGAGGAAATAAAGACACCAGCAAAAACTGCCATTGCCCAACCCATAGTTATCACAATCCAACCAGCGTTGTTACCGTTAGTCTTGTCTAAAGCAACATTGGCACATACGCCGCCGCCTAATAAAACTAGTACCATTGTACCTAAAAATTCTGCTATAAAAGGTGTCATAATTAATTCGTTTTGTTTAGAAGATTAAAATTGAGGGGTAATTTACCTTTTTAGCGTCAATTCTCAAAAAAATAGTGTTTTTTTCTAAAATTATCTATTCTGTCATATCTAAGACTAATTATTGTTAAATTTTGTGTAGATATATTGTTTTGAAATATTTTTGATTAGATTTTGTGATACTTCTGTGATACTTAACTGATAGTTGGTTATAAGTTTGTGAGACTCCTGTTGAGATATTTAATTTTTTCAATATGCGATGATTTTATGAATTTGCGTTCCCTATTATTTTCTATTAATTTTGTTCTGGTTGAACTAAATACTATAATAGTGTAATATAGCCCCTTAGACTTGCAATCCCGATACCCTTTTTTTAATACAACTATTCTTAATATAATGATTAGGTACTATTTTTGATTAGTAATACCTATTCTAATACTTCAATTTCCTAGAAATTAATGAATTGCTGATACTTGCAATAATGGAAGTCCTATGCAATGAAATCACTTTTCTAACCTAAAATTTATTTTTTATGATGACACCTTACTATTCTGTAGTAACAAAAGAGAGAAAATCTAACTTCTTGTCTTTCCTAACAAACAACAAAATTTACTGGCTTTTAGGTCTTTTTTTGCTCAACATGAATTTTGGGCAAGCACAAGTCGTGATAAGCGAAGTATTTGATGATGGTTCATTTGAATTGAGAAATACAGGTACCGAAACAGTTGATATTTCAAATTATTGGATATGTAATATTCCAGATTATAGAAGATTAAGCACTTTAACTACAGAATGCGGTAGTCTTAACTTGGCTGGAGGGGAAGAAATTGTACTTTCAGCAACTAATTTAACCAACCCAAATGATGGAGAACTTGGATTATATATCTCTAATTCAGGTGGGTTTGGAAATGCGGATAATATTATTGCTTATTTAGAGTGGGGCTCACCGGGACATGGACGTTCTGGAATTGCTATAGGAAAAGGAATTTGGGACGGTAATGCAGTTGCCTCTTTTTCAACTGGACAATCTCTAGAATTAACTGGAGATGTAACAATGGCAGCTGGATGGTCTAATAATACTAGCCCTCAAAAATGTGCAGTCGCTCCACCACCAGCGTCTACTTCGGCTGCTAGGTATCAAGTAACTTTTAATGCAGCATGGAGTGCGACTACTCATCCAACTGATTTTCCATCTAATGCCCATTTTTCTGGCTTGATTGGATTAACGCATACTGAAAATGTGGCTTTATTTGAATTAGGCGGAACCGCTAGTCAAGGGATAATCAATATGGCAGAGACGGGTTCTAAAAACCCACTAACCGCAGAAATTCAGGCGATTATTGACGGAGGACAAGGGCAAACTTTAGTGTCTGGTGGAGGAGTGGATCCATCACCAGGAAGTGTTGCCGTTGAATTTGATATTGAAAACTCTCATCCTTTAGTAAGTATTACAACAATGATTGCCCCAAGCCCAGATTGGTTTGTTGGCATTAAAGATTTAAACCTTTTTGAATCAGGTGATTGGGTGAATTCAATGACGGTTGAAGTCGCTAATTATGATGCTGGTTCGGATAGTGGGGCAAGTTTTGCTTCTTCTAATCAAGCAACCAATCCACTAGGGACGATTACCATGATTACAGACGGTCCATTGGTGATTAATGGGACTATTCCAAGTATGGGAACTTTAACGTTTACTAGGATTGATGCAGGTGCTTGTGAGGTAGATGGTGGTACTCTAGTGGGCGGTCCATTTACTTTTTGTGTAGACGGTATAGCAGATAATATTCCAGCAGATGGCATTACTTTAAGTG
>CAZXYA010000833.1:0-3509 GCA_964644655.1 uncultured Saprospiraceae bacterium
AAACTACTGGGTATGGCGGTGAACTTGCTCCTCATATTTTAGGAATAGATAGCTATTTAAATAGAGATTTAATTGAAATAGTAGGAGATTGGTATAAAGAAAATCTTGGAGGCTGGCAATTAGAGATAGAAAATGTTGGAACTAAATTCCAAATTGTTCTTGTTAGTCCAGATAATCCTAATGTTAAAATAAACCTTAGAGATGTTGGTCACGGAATGAGTCAAGTATTACCATTAATTGTAAGGAGTGCAATTGGAGAAACAGATATGGAGGGTCTAATGATTATAGAACAGCCAGAATTACATTTACATCCTGCGGCTCATGGAGGATTAGCGGAATTAATTGTAACTGCAATTATGGAAGAAGGTTCAAATTGGATAATTGAAACTCATTCAGAACTATTTATTCTAAGAATTAGAAGACTTATTGCCGAAGGAAAAATTGCTCCATCAGATGTAATTATTTATTTAATAGAAGATGAGGAGAGACCAGGCAGTACCTTGAAGGAAATTACTATCGATGAAAATGGAGAGGTAAGTGATTGGCCAAAAGGTGTTTTTTCGGAAGATTACGAAGAGATGGTTGCTATTAGAAAGGCTCAAAAAATTAAATAATATGATTGTACAAATTGAGCCTTCTATTTATAATTCTCCAAAGTACTTTGATGTTTTAGACCAAATAGTACCTATTTTTCAAACAGGAAAACATATCTGGGATATTAATGACAATCCTGAATCCATTATGGATTCGGAATGGATGAAAATAGATGATGCAGGTATTAGGCAAAGAAAAAGAGTTGATGATTTAGTAAAAACGGCAGTAAAAAGTCTTTATATAGGGAAAAAACAAAGAAGAAATAAACTTACAATTTTAATTGAAGAAAATGCAAAAAATGATTTTTCGTTTGAACCAGAAATAGCATTATTATTCCTTTCAGATTCACTATACGTAATTGTCGAAAACTCTAATAGTGATAAAATTTTTCTTGAAAGTATATCGAATGCTTATAAATATGACGAAATCAAGAATGGAATTGAACAAGATTGGATTAAATTTGATACAGAAGGAGGAAAAGGAGGAATTATTAGAAGAATAGAATTTCATCAGCAAAAAAAATTTAAACCTAGATTATTTGTATTATTGGATAGTGATAAAGAATTTCCAAAAGATACGCACAAGGCAGAAAAAGAAGAATCGTTTTGCCAAGAAAACGATGTTAGTTACCACATTTTATATAAAAGGGCAATTGAAAATTATATTCCTGATGAGGCATTTCATAATCTAAATGCTGAACTAAATGAAATCATTAAAGTATATTGTTCGCTTAATGATAATCAAAAAGATTTTTTTGATTTAAAGAAAGGATTTAAGAACAAAGGAAGTTTACCTGAAAATCAAATTGAACTATTTGAAGGGATAGACGGTAAAAATCCCATTTTTAAAGCTCTTAGAAAAGGCTTTAATGTAAAAGATTTTAATGTGAATAATTTATACCTTTTTTTTAAAGATAGTTCTAACGTTACTAAGGAAACTCTTTATAAAAGATGTAAAATTAATCCAAAAGAATTGGAGTATATTTTGAATAAAATATCAAATTTATTATAATAAGTAAGTTCATGGTTAACCAAACAAAAACTAGTGTATCTCCAAAAATATATTTTCTTGGAGGAATAATTGAATTAATCTCCAAAGGTGAGTTAAGAGTACCTAATTTTCAGAGACCCTTTGTTTGGAAACCTGAAGATATGATAGCACTATTTGAAAGTATTGAAAATGGATATCCAATTGGAAGTTTACTTTTTTGGAAAACACAAAACAAATATAATATTTTACCTAATATTGGACCGTATAAAATTCCAGACAATAAAACTTCTAATATTAATCTAATCTTAGATGGGCATCAAAGACTTTCTACATTATATGGGATACTTTCAAACCCTAATAAAAAAACAATTTTTGTTAAAGAAAATTATTGGCGATGGGAACTTTATTATGATTTAAAAGATAAAATGTTTTTGCATATACGAAAAGGCAATCCTGAACCGCATTATATAAAATTGAATTCTTTATTAAAAACTATAGATTTCTTAAAAGAGGCCAATAGAATAAATGTCGAATGCAAAGTATATGCAGATAAATATATTGAACGTGCTGAAAAACTTGCACAAATATTTAGAGAATATCAGATTGCTACAACTCAAATAGACGGTGGAGGTTTAGATAGTGCCGTTAATATTTTTTCAAGATTAAATTCAAAAGGCACTCCTATTAGTGAGGATAGAATGTATTCAGCACTTACTTATAAAGAGGGCGAAAATCAATTTAATCTTTCAGTAAGGATAGACGATATTCTTGAAAAATTGGGCGATTATAGTTTTGGTGGTATAAGGAGAATGTCTATTTTTAGAAGTATACTTGCTGCCGCAGGGAAGAATATATACACAAAGGGAAGACTTAACATATTTGAAGATGAAAAATTAGATATTCCTCTAATTGTGGATAATTGTGAACAATCATTAATTAAAGCTATTCGTTTTTTAAAAGAGGAAATTAGAGTTCCTGATGATAAATTCTTGCCCTATAATCTTCAATTAATAGTTTTAAGTGAATTTTTTAGATTAAATCCAAATCCTAGTAATAATATTACTTCAAAAGTAAAACAATGGTTTTGGGTAACATCCTACGTGGGTCTAGATACTCCAAATACTTCAAAAACTAGACAAGTAGTAGAAGAAATGAGGGAATTTGCTAAAAGTAATGATGTAAATTATAAATTTAAATTAGTCAATTTTGATGATGAAGCTCAACCATTTCCGAGTAGATTTAATCTAACTAGTGCAAGAGTGAGAGTATATGTACTATTTTTATTATCATTAAATCCTAAATCATTAAATGAAGTAAATTTTGACCCTGATGACGCTTTAAAAGAAGGGTATAAAGCATTACCTTATATCATTTCAAGAGGAAGTCAACTTTCTAACAGAATTTTATTAGGGGATGTAAAATATGGATTTGCAAAGAAAATGCTTAAAGTTGACGATGGATTGTTCGGAAATGGAATTTCTGAAGATATACTTTGGAGTCATGCGATAACCCAAAATGCATATTCCGCTATTCAAGAAGGTAATGAAGAGCTATTTTTAGAATTAAGGGAAAAGGAATTAATAAAAGGTGAACGTGAATTTATGGAAAGTAAGGGAGTTCGACCAAGTAATATCTTAAGCCCACAAGAACCATTGATTGATACAGAATAGACTATTATTTCACTTAAAGTTATCAATTCTATTCAAGATTTCCCAAAAAAAAGTCCGCCACATCCAATCCCTCCTCACGTTGTTCCTTCGTGGCGGCTAAATATAATAAATCAGAAATATGCATATCTGAACCAATGAATTTTGCTCGTTCCCTCCATTCTTCATAAGCCCCCAAATCAGGATACAAAATCACGGTTCTATTTTCCAAAGCTTGCCAAGTAGTTGGTTCTTTCCATTTACAACCCGTTTTTCCAC
>CAZXYA010000834.1:0-3504 GCA_964644655.1 uncultured Saprospiraceae bacterium
AAAGATATAAACATCTTTACCGTAGGGAAATATGTACTTTAAAGGATGCTTACATCCAAGCAGAGATACAAATAAAAAAATATTCTTTTATTTTAATTATAATACTCAAAATTTACAGAATATTTTTTCTACTCAAGAACAAGAGAGATATAATTTTGAGTGTAAATTTTTAGATAATTCATCAACAATAACATTAGATTAAATGACTGAAAAAATTTTAAAAAATAATATTGTTAGAATAAAAATTGATAATAATAATTTTGGCTCTGGAGTAATTTTTAATAATCCCGATGAGTTAAATTTTTTATATGTTTTTACTGCTAAACATGTTATTTATAAAAATTTAGATGCAGAAAAACTCTATAAACAGAAGGTGGCTATTGATGATGTAATAGTTCAGTATTCTTTGAATAATGATAACTTTTTAGATTTTAAAGTTCTCGATATAATCGAATCAAAATTTAATGACTTTGCCATTTTAATAATTTCTCGAAAAGATTATTCTGACAAAATTGATGTATCTAGTTTTAGGATAGTAAAAAAAATTGAACATCTAAAAGATACTTTAATTTTTAAAGGATTTCCTCAAAAACTTGAATGCAAAGAACCTCATAAGATTAATGCTAAGTTAAATGAAACCAGAGACTTAGTTGTTGAACTAAAATGCATTGACGGTGAATTATTTGATTTTGAAGATAGTGCCTTGCATAATTCAAAAGGATTTTCTGGAAGTGGACTTTTTATACAATATCCAAGTAATACAATAGAACTTGCAGGAATCATTACCGAATATAAAGGATTTAACAGTTTAAAAGGATATTTTTTTCCACTAGAATTAAATAGTTTATTAAATAAAAATGGATATAAACCAATAATTGACTTAATTGAGAAACCGAAAAATAAGAAAAAAACAAAAGTACTTTCAAAACCTAACTTTGTTCCAACTGAATATTACAAGGATATAAAAGGGGAAAATTTGAATCGCTTAAAAAAGAAAATTTTTCCACTCATACATCAAGGTTTATCTATTCTTATTTTAGGACCAGATATTTTAAATGAAAAAGAAAATTTAAGTCAAATTTTTATTGATACCTATAACAAAAAATTTCATACTGGCTTTTCAAAAGCTAAGGATGTAACTGAATTTGTTGATGTTGTTTTTTCAAACCAAGGGTTCTCAAGAACAGACTTTGATGATGTTGTTTTTAATTGTTTAAACAATAAATCTAAGCCAGACCTATATAATCAAATATCTAAAATTCAATGGAAAGCTATAATTACAACAAATCCAGATAAATTTCTCGGTCAAGCCTATGATGATAATAAGGAAAAAATACAAGATATAATCCATGTTTCAAAAAGAAAGGAATTTAAAACAGGGACATTACCTGACTCCTTACAGTTGATTAAACTGAATGGAGATATTAGAGATAGAGGTAAATATCCTTTAATATTTTCAACAAAAGATTTTGAAAGAGTCGAAAAATTTTATACCGAGATAAAAGGCTATTTAAATGGTTTATCATCTAATGTTCCAATTATAGCAATAGGCTTTCATCAAGATAATGACTATGCTCAAAAACTTCTCAATAGGTTATTGTTAGACCGAGCCATTTATTCTGTAGACTCCACTATTAGTGATTTTCGGTTAAATAGTGCAAAAGAGGCAAACAAATATATTATCAAAACATCTCCTATATCTTTTTTCAATTTATATAATCAATGGCTAGAAGAAGAAGATTCTTATAAGGTTCGGAAGAACAAGCATTTTTTTGTTAATAAAGAAGATAAGCCCATTCACATTTCAAATGATATTAGACTAAGACTCAATAATAATGTGATTCAAATAGGTGGCAGGTCAAGATATGATTTAATTAAACAGAAAGAGTTTTATGAAGGTTTAGAAGCTAACTATTCTGTAATTGAAAATGACTATGATGTCCCTAAAAGGAAAAAATTAGATGAAGTCAAAAAAAGTATTTTAAATTCCCTTAATACTACGGATGATATATCCTTGTGTATCTTAACTGGCGACTTTGGAACAGGAAAATCAACTTTTACATTAAGATTAATAAAAGAAGTAATATCAGAAAATCCTATATTAGCATTTCATGTTCTTGATTTTGGGCAATTAAAGGTTTCTGTTATAAATGAGCTTCTAGGCAGGAGCAATTGTAAAAAAATTATCCTTTATACTGACCATATCGAAAAAGATAGCTCATTTAATGCATTATTTAGTTTCTTCAAGTCTTTTCAAGCAGACTTTAATTTAGATACGAAAGTTATCATATTATCTTCAATTAGAGAAAATATTTTTAATAAACTAAATCGGGGAAAAGTTTTCAAAAATGTACTAAAAACAATCAATATTAATGCTTCATTTACTTGGGAAGAAGTAGAATCTCTAGTTGAAAAATGGCAAAGAGTAAAGATTTGTCAATACAGAGATAGTAAAGAGAAATGGGATTTAATCAACCGTATTGTTAAAGAATACAAAGGAGATACTTTGACTGCATCATATAATTTAATTGATTCCTCAAAACATTCACAATATATTATCGATGCATATAACCAATTAAGTGAAGAAATGAAAGAGGCGTTTATTTTTACTTCCCTTTTGCATCGGTTTAAAATACTGATGCCTTTTGAGTTACTCAAAAACACCTTAGGGAAAGATACTAAAGAATTTGAGGAGCAAATAATTAGAGGAGAAGGATTTGGGATTATTAATCACGAAACCATTAGCAATGTTACGGGATTAAATCCAGATTTGTACTTTTCTACTAGGCACTCAACAATTGCAGAAAAATTAATTGGCTTAAAACTTAGTAACCAAAATAAACAATCAAAATACTATGACAAACTAATAAAAAATTTTAAGAATAATGAATATTATTCAAAAGAAGCTGTCAATCTCTTAACAGCTTTAGATAAAACAGAAAGTCTTTCTCAAAAATTTATCGATAAACTTTTTGATACAGCCTCAATAGTATTTGAACTTAATCCACATTTCACATTGCATTATGCGATGAATCTACAGAAAAGAGACAGAAAAAGAGGCGGTGGATTCAACAATACAAAAAATCTTGAAAAAGCCAATAATGTTATTCAATATGTAAGGGGAGAAATAGAAGAGTCCATATACAAACGAAATCACTTCTTAATTCATAGACAAGGTGTAATTGCATTTAATCTTGCAGAATTTTACTTAGCTGATTTTGATATAAACAATGCTAAGAATCAATTAAATGCAGCGAAAGAGTACTTTGAAACCAAAAAAAATCTAGACCCTGATTCGATATATAGCTATCTTGATTTTATTAAGCTGAATCTCTGGATTCTTGATAATTCTGATAAATTAGAACTGGATAATTTTGATATTACTGATTTAAAAAATACTTTGGAAATTTTATTTGATGAAGCAAATTTTATTTACGAAGACAAAACATCGAAGTTGTTTAAAAAGTATTGTTTTAAAAATATTGAGGTTTAACTCTACGCAAT
>CAZXYA010000835.1:0-3483 GCA_964644655.1 uncultured Saprospiraceae bacterium
AGATTGATGTGGCCTTGGCGAGATTGGGTGATTGACAATTTTAAACAAAATAAAGGATATGACCAATTTGTTACCGAGCAATTGGCAGGAGATTTATTACCAAATGCGACTAAGGAACAAAAGTTAGCCACCGCCTTTAATCGAAATCATGCCATGACCGCAGAGGGTGGGGCAGTAGATGAAGAATTTCGTTTGGAGTATGTTTTTGACCGTTCTAATACAACCGCTACCGCATTTTTGGGTTTGACGATGGAATGCGCTCGCTGCCATGACCATAAATTTGACCCTTTTTCACAAGATGAATTCTATCAATTTGCTGCTTTTTTTAATAATGTTAAAGAATTGGGCATGACGGGAGACGATGGAAATTATGGTCCTATGTTAACCTTGCCTGATGCAGCCACCGAAACCAAATTAGCGGAAATAAATGCGAGTATTCAAGCAAAAGAACAAGAATTGACCTTAACCAAAAAGCAATTAGCGGAACAAGGTACTTTTATCAAAAAATTAATCAGTAATGCTCCCAAACGACCAAAAGGTTTAATTGGATACTATCCTTTTGATAGGGTGAAAGATTACATCAATAAAGGCAAACGACCAGCAAAGTATTTTGATGGTAATAAAAAATGTACTTCCCGTGGTACCCCTAAATTAGTGGAAGGAAAAAAAGGACAAGCCATCACTTTTCCTGCTGGATATGATGAAGTTTATCTAAGTGGTATGGGCGTATTTGAAATGACCGAACCGTTTTCAGTAGGCGCTTGGATATACACCACCGAAGATGACCGAGAAAAGACGCAAGTCATTGTCGGAAATGCGGGAGAGAAGAACAATTTTTGGCGAGGCTGGGATTTTTATTTAGATACATTAAATAGAGTTGCTACTCGATTAATCCACTCTTTGCCTCATAATTATATTCATAATCGTAGTCAAGAAACCATTCCATTAAATACTTGGACACATGTTGCTTTTACTTACGATGGTTCTGGAAAAGCGGAAGGTATTCAATTGTTTGTCAATGGACTATCTACTGCAAGTGAAGTAGCTTTTGATAATTTATATAAAAACATTCACCCTGTAAAAGTAGGCAATCACGAATTGAATAATACGCCTTTAAGAGTAGGGAAGAGTTATCGAAATTATACTGGTGAAAGTGGCTTTTTTAAAGGTAGATTAGATGAACTAATGATTTTTGACCGTCAAATTACTCCCTTAGAAATCCAATGGATAGCAGAGGTAGCGGATATTAAGGACGAAGCAAAATTATTTGAGGCCTATAAAATTGCGCAACAAAGACCTGTCCAAAAAATAAAAAGAGATTTACAAAAATTACGTACGGAACGCTTAACCTTAACTGACCCTGTAATGGAGGTAATGGTCATGGAAGAAACGACCGAAAATAGACCCATGCATGTCTTAAATAGAGGCGTCTATGACCAACCAAAGCATACCGTGGAAATGGCAACACCCACCAAAGTATTGGCGTTTTCCAAAGCATTTCCAGCAAACAGATTAGGCTTATCCCAATGGCTTTTTGATGACAAAAATCCCTTAACGGCAAGGGTAGCCGTCAATCGCTATTGGCAATTAATTTTTGGTCGAGGATTGGTCAGCACTCCTCAAGATTTTGGTAGTCAAGGTGCTTTACCTAGTCATCCAGAATTATTAGATTATTTGGCGGTTTCTTTTCAAGAAAATGGCTGGGATTTAAAAGCATTGCTAAAAGAAATGGTCCTTTCTCATACTTATCAACAGGATTCAAAGGCGACAGCTGAATTGATGGAAGTAGACCCACTCAATATTTGGTTGTCCAGAAGTTCCAGTTATCGTTTGCCAGCAGAAATGATTCGAGATAATGCCTTGAAAGCGAGTGGATTATTGGTAGAGAAAATTGGTGGAAAGAGTGTGAAACCCTATCAACCAGAGGGTCTATGGATTGATTTAGGTAATTTTTCTCATCAATTATTGCATTATAAAGAAGATGAAGGCGATGATTTGTATCGGCGCAGTTTATATACATTTATCAGAAGAACTTCTCCACCTCCTTATATGACTACTTTTGATGTTTCTTCCAGAGATAAATGTGTGGTGCAAAGAGAGCAAACGAATACGCCTTTACAAGCTTTGGTTTTATTGAACGACCCACAATTTGTAGAAGCGGCAAGGGTATTGGCGGTCAGCATGCAAAAAGAAGGAGGCGAAGAATTATCAAACCAAATCACTTTTGCTTTTAGAAGTGCTACTGGTCGAAAACCGAAAACTAAGGAAATCGCCTTATTGAGTGAATTATTTGAAAAAGAAAAAACTCGTTTTCAACAAAATCCTAAAGCTGCTAAAGCAGTATTGACAGTTGGTAATTATCCCTTAGATAAAACGGTTAATCAAATTACAACTGCTGCTTTGGCAACAGTAGCGAATACTATTTTAAATCATGATGAGGCGTATATGCGGCGATAACTTAGACGATTTTATGCTAATTTGGATAAAACGTGATTTTGAATTTGATACCTTGTAGGTAGGCTGTTCAGAATTTGAGATAAAGTTCCCCGAGTTTTTGCCCTAGAAAAACTCGGGGAGAAAAAAATTCTATATCATCGTAATTCTGAACAGCGACAGAATCATATTTAGCCAGTTCCAGTATAATCAAAATTTTAATATTTACTCATTCACTACTATGTTTTGTAAGAATTACGAAAAAATCCATTCCAGAAGGGCCTTCCTTGCTAAATCAGCAATGGGTTTAGGGGCTGCGGCTTTGTCTACTTTTCTAAATCCAATAACCGCATTTGGGAATGCTAACTCAATAAATAATTTACCTTTTAATGGAGGTATTTTAGGTAAACCTCATTTTGCCCCAAAAGTCAAAAGAGTCATTTATTTATTCCAAAGTGGAGGGCCATCCCAATTAGATTTATTTGACCCCAAACCTTTGTTAAAGAAAATGAATGGAGAAGACTTACCTGATTCGATTCGAGGTGGGCAGCGATTGACGGGCATGTCAGGTGGACAAGCTAATTTTCCTTTAGCAGGGTCGATTTTTGATTTTAAGCAAAGAGGGGAAAGTGGTGCTTGGATAAGCGAATTAATGCCACATACGGCTAAAATTGCGGATGATTTATGCTTTGTGAAATCAATGTATACCGAGGCAATTAACCATGACCCAGCTATTACTTTTATGCAAACTGGTAGTCAATTACCTGGGCGTCCGTCTATTGGTTCTTGGTTGAGTTATGGCTTAGGTTCGGATAATGAAAACTTGCCGGGATTTGTTGTTCTGGTCACCAAAAATAAATATGGACAACCCTTATATTCTAGATTATGGGGCAATGGCTTTTTACCATCAGAACATCAAGGGGTTCAATTTAGAGCGGGAAAAGACCCTGTTTTATACTTAAATAATCCAGATGGAATGACCAATTTATCTCGTCGAGACCAGTTAAATTATTTGAAAAAATTACAAGAAATACAATTTGAACAAATTGC
>CAZXYA010000836.1:0-3461 GCA_964644655.1 uncultured Saprospiraceae bacterium
AAAGATATAAACATCTTTACCGTAGGGAAATATGTACTTTAAAGGATGCTTACACTTAAATTGCAACATTTCAGTATTTAATTCAATTTCTCCCCCTTCCCTAAGAAATAATTCTGATAACTCATTGGGAAGCTTCTCATATCCATCTGTAAGGCATGAATAGTCACTTTCCGTTAGTTGTGCCTCAAATGCTTCTGCTGCATTCCAATTAACTAAGTTACTATCATATCCATCGGTATCTCTCAGTAACTTAACACATTCATTGGAAGCCTCATCAAGAATTACATTCCAAAAGCCATGTTCTCTAAGTTTTTTTCCTTTATAAGAAGCATTTTGTTTTGCCTGAAACCATTCCTTTCTATTTTGAGGAATAGAATCTGTATTTGTGATTTTTTTCCATATATCTGCAAACAACTCATCTGGAGTTTTGTTTTTTTCTTCTTTTTTTAGAGAATACGGTAATTTACTGAACTCATTTCTTTCTTGTTTAAAATCTTTGTTTCTTAGAGATTGATTACGTATAAAATAAAAATCTGTATTTCCATAGAAATTTTCAATATCAAGATTTAATGCTTTTGTACATAGTGAACTTACAAGTTTATGATTTGATTTATATCTCATGCCTCCAAGTTCTACATTTACACTAGGCATTTCTTTAAATTTTACAGTTTGAAGCCTGCCTCCCACTCTGTTACTTTTTTCAAAAATCTTAATTTTAAGGGATTTCAAGTTTTTAAAAACTTGTCTGGTTTCTTTTTGAGTTCCTGTAAGCAATCTCCAACCACTATACAAGCCTGATACTCCACCTCCAATTATTGCAACATCTACAAATTTTTCAGATATTTTTTTCATGTTTAGTTGTTTTCTATTTTTTATTGTTCGAGAATTATATGTTATGTCTTACTTTTTATAATCATGTTTGTTACTCCATTCTTCTTCCAGTATTACATGGAAACTTGATGAGTAGCATAACTTTATATATTCTAATAATTCTTCTCTATTCATTTGTTTAGGTGAAATAAGCCAAAATCTTAAAAATAGTTCTTCCCAAATTTTATCTTTTCTTCCTAATAAAGGGTTAATTTGCCTTATTAAAGTAACGATATTAATAAATTTATCTATTTTATCTATTTCTTCGTATTCCTTTTTACTAATTGTTTCTGGAGCATTGAGTCTTTTCTCTAGGATATTTTTTATTGTTTCATAAGCTTCATCATTAACTATAGATATTCTTACGTCTTTTAAATCCTCATCATGCCAAAATTCAAAATAATGTGTCTGATAAGTCTTAAGCCATTCATCTTTATTTGACTTTTCAAATATTTTCTTACTGCTGTATGATGTAACAATTGCTGCTATGAAAGTTGCTAATGCAATAATAAAGGTTGCTATTGCTATCCATCCATTTGAGTCTATTCCAAATAATTCCATTTTATATATTTCTTTGGGTTCTCTATTTTCTTTTTTTTAATTGCAAGGAACGTCTCCGCATCGGCAGCGTTGGCAGCTTTTGCTGCCAATGAATGCTGATGCAATGTTCTGCGCTTTATTCCTTTTTTTCTATTTCAATATAGCCAATCCTTAAGAAATCAACAGCAATTTCTGAAAAAGAAGGTGTCATTACCCCAATTTTTTTTCCATGTTCTTTGATGTTCTCAACTTTTCCAACAAGTTTAGAATTAACGAAAAATTCAGTTGTTCCTTTCTTTTTAAGTAGTGAAAGATGATTATAATTCTTGAGATTAATTGATGAAAAATTTGATTTAGATAGAAGGATTTTTTTTCCTCCTCCCTGAGTAAATTCATATATTTGAACTTTTTTATCAGAACTTATTCCAAAGTTGTAGAAGTAAATTCCTTCATCATCCATTCCCCAATCAATGCCAAAAAAATCATCTGTCTTTCCTTTACTCAATTTGAGGCTTGATTCAATTATATAATCCTTTGTAAAATCAAAAGAGCCAATAAATTTATTCCTTGATTGAGTTTTTTCATTTTTCGATTTCAAGAATAACCTACCGTCAAAAACTTTGGATTCTGATTTCTCTTTTACAACTGTATCATTCCATGGCTGAATCGCTTTATCAAATTCTTCATTAAACACATAATTTATATTAACCTCATCACAATCTGCCAAAAACAGAAGAAGACCTAAAAAAACAAGTATTGATGCTAACAATCCCAAAAGATGATTATAATATCTCTTCTTTTCAACATTAAAAGGTTTACCTTCTCTTTCATTATCTCTCCATTGAGCATAGTGATAATTCATCTTATTGACGAAAAAGACTCCTAATAGAAATGGAATTAAAGTTAATAAATATTTAATTATCATTTGTTTATCTATTTAGGTCATTTATTGTCATCACTATTTTTATCTTTCGATACTGTCCTCCAATATTGGATGGAGTGGATTGAGTTTCGGTAAAAATCGAGTATTTCAAATTTACATCTCTAAGTTCTTTTATATACCTGTCAATATAATCACTAATTCCATATGCTCTTAAAAAGCCTAATTTTGGATTATCAAGATTTGAACTAAAAGGGATTTCAATTGGAGTAAGACTTCCATTTAGGTAGTAATTTAAGACTCCTCCTTTTATTCCAATTTGAGGAAATTCGCCATATTCATTCTCATATGGTAAGTCTCTTGTAATAGGAGCAGCGTCAGTAAATCCTGTTAATTCGATTAGTACTCTCCCACCTGGTTCGAGATATTGTTTGAGATGTTGAGATATACTTTGTTTCATACCTTCTAATGTTGCAGAAGCTGCTTTTGATTCAACAATTCTATATCTTCCTGAAGGATAATCTGATAATTCTATTTTTAAAGGTTTATTTGATAATACTTTGTATGAATACGTTGCAATTAAGTCAACTTTATTATTTGGCTTTTTTTCTATTTCAAGGTTAAAATCTGGATGCACTTCTGTAGGAAAGAAATTATTAGAATTTAAGCTATCAAAATAATTATCATACCAATTTTCAATTATTTTTTCAGCATCATTGACTTCTCTTTCAGTTACAAGCACTTGGTTATCAGAAGGATAATCAATTATAGGCTCTATTATATCATCTTCTTTTAAAAAGAAAATCCATAAAAGGCTAAAAATTGCAATAATTAAAATACCACCTAAAATATATTGAGGAATAAGGTTTATTTGCTCATTTTCTGTATTGGATTTTGGCAGGTTTTCTTTTGGATATAATTCTTTAAAACTTTTTGAGTAAAAACATCCTTCTGGGTGGTCAAGATGGTTATTCCATTTACATAGCTTATTATGCCAAATTATCGTGTCTGAATTAATTTTACTTTTTAGTTGTTTTTTTGAATAAGGTCCGTACCACTTCCTATCTTTTTTGTAGAAGTATTTTTTCATTTGAATGGTTTTTTATTTTTTATTGCGCAGAACGTTTACAATTTGCGCAGTAGCTCGCATAGAGCTATTGTCGTAAATGAG
>CAZXYA010000837.1:0-3460 GCA_964644655.1 uncultured Saprospiraceae bacterium
ATGTGGTTTTAGTTTGTTCTTATACAAGGCATGAAGAAATACATTTCTGAACCGTTTACGGACGGGCTGCAAACGGAGTTATGCCGTAGCATAATGAGGATTTTTCTAATGTAGTAGAAGGACAAAATAAAGGCACAGAACTGGTAGGTTATATTTTTCCTACTCCCTCGTTGCACAAATATACATTACCCATAAGGGAAGTCCGAAAAAATATAGTTAAATTTTTCAATTATGTGTGTTGTTGGTAATTAAAAGAATCATCCTAAAAAAGAACGACTGAAGCTATCAGTCGTTCTAATATATCAAAAATAGTGAAAATTCTATTTATTGTTTTTATCAACCTTCATAAATCTCAAGAGTCGCATTAAATGCTGCCCAAGAAAACCAATAGCCAATATAATTTAAAACTTCAGGAAGTGCTTCACCTGTTCTAGGTCCTGCAACTGCTTTCCCAAAGATGTCCCATTCATTTCCTTCATTATCTCTCATTACTACAGATGATTGTCCCTGAACTGCTTCAAAAGTCAAAACAGTCCCATCTGCTAATCTATTCTCATAAGCAGAAATAAAGTTTTTGGTTTGACTACCAACTACCACTAAGTCTTTCCCTTGAAAACTATTTTGTACAACATTTATTTCATTGTCTACAAAAGCATCAAATCTATAAGTCAATACCTGCTCATTAACTACTACCCCCAGTACTCTTTCTTTGTTTGCTACTCTATTATCTGAATTATTAACAGGGAAAATCAAGCTAGAATTATTCGTTCTATAGTCCCCATAAGGGTATCTAGTATAATCTCTGTTAAACCCTGTATTGCTGTTCATTACTTGTGCATCAGGATACATTTCTCTCAAAGTATTAAAACTCATTTCTATTACATGAAATGTTTCAATTTCGGTTCCAATCAATGGACCATTTACACATTTATGACTCATTTGTGACCAATTACTATCAGTTGCACGGTCGTAAGGTATTAAATTAGAATTGTATAATAATCCAGAAACACCAAAGGTGGTATTTTGCCCAGCAACATTTTTATTCCAGCCAATTGCCGTTCCTGTTAAAGGACAGTAGGTTAATGCCAAACTTTTTCCAGAAGCTAATTCATCATTAGCTATTTCATGCCAATCTAATACTGGGTGTGGGTAAGCTTTTACGCCATCACCTGTTTCTATTGCAATGACTAAATCTTGTCCATTTAAAAAGTCAATAGCTGAAATACTGCTAAAATTCGGGTTGTCTACAGATGGAATGCCATCTTTACCGGGGCCACCATCTCTTACTTCGTTAGATGGTATTGACCATTCTGGCGAGACATTTACATTTCCACCAGCGGTTACGCCATCATCGCCACAAGCAGTAGCAAAAATTAGTAATAAAATAAGGTATCCAAATTGTGCTAATTGTTTCATCAAAAACTATTTATGATTAAAATTTAATTAATTCTTTCTTTTTTGAAGGAATTCTGTAAAACACACCTGTTGTAAATCTATAAGAAGGCGTCACTTGTGTACCTGTTATATTGGAAAATACAGGTAAAGAAATGCCTATATTAAAAGAAACATCAGGAGTGGCCCAATAAGTCAAAGAAGGATTGACAAAAACCCAATTGCCTCCTGTACTCGGTAAATCAACTGCATCTATTTGATCTGGCGCCTGATTTCTATATTGAAATAGTAAGGCTGGATCAATAATATTATTGCCTAATAATACTCGATCACTTAAACCAAGCGTCACTTGAAATTCATTCCCAAATTGATAAGTTTGTACATCAAAATAATTGGTATTTTTTCCCTTCATCCCATAAGTACTTGTTGCCGAGAAACTCATACTTGGACGAAAGCCCAAAACATGTGTAAATTGGGTAAATAAAACACCGTCCCAAGCACCACTTCCCGGTTGTAAATCTGCATTATAAGTCAATCCTATTTCATTCGTTTTTTCGGTTGACCCAAAGGGTATTTTCGGTCCAATTCCGACTTGAAAAACTGATTGATTGCCTGGGGTTGACCAAACTTTGTATTTAAACAATAGCACCGCATCTCCAATCCCATTTGTTGCTGAAAAATTAGTATTCCCAAATTGATTAATCTCTCGTTCTTGCCGAACAAAAGAAAAAAAGCCATCTACCGAGAATCTATCTGTAAAACTATATCCTATTTCTAAAATGCCTGAATGTGTTTTCCGACTCCTAGAATCATCTTCCAAAGTTTGTCTGCCCGTTTTTAAAGTCTCTAAGACATTCAAATCATAGGTCAAGGCAAATTGAATAGTTTTAGCTTCCCCCGCTGGTAGCCCTAAATTGCTTGATAATGGAACGCCACCAGAGCAACAAGTTTGACTATACCCCCATAAACTACCCACCATAAAAAATAATAAAGTAAATATTTTTTTCATGTTCAATATTTTGGAAAATAACTCCTTCATTCAAATTGCTGTTTTATAAGTCTCGACTATTTGTCCGTAATTTGACGGGAAAAGATCATTTTTTAATAAAAGCGTAATTGCCAAGACAATTTCATTCGTAAGATTTATTGTTTAATTAGGTTGACCTTCTATTCATTTCTATCTACAATGAAAAGGTAATGTTACTACTCGGCAAGAATAAGGCCCCAATTCCCTATTCTTCACAACTACTAACACTCTAAGTTAGTAACTTTTTCCATTTTTTAATAGAATCCTTTGTACCTTTATAGTAATAAAAATCTATTCGAATAGTATCCTCAACTAACCAATTAAGTTAAAGAAACACTTTAAGTAAACCATAGATTTTGATGAACTTTTTAAATGTTATTGCCTCATGCAATAGCCGCTAACCCTATTTCTTAATTTATCAAAACGTTGACCCATGCTATCTTTAATTCTACCCAAAATTACAAAAATTAAAAATCACAGCCAATTCATTATCAATTGGTTAAACCAAAATTGGACAAATGTGTTAATTTGTTCCCTACTTGTTTATTTATTAATTAGAAAGAACGTTACCCTACAAATTAGTTTTAATAACGATTACTTTACTAATGCTACTAGCGATTCGACCCCATCTGTAAAGAGGTTGGCTAAAGGGAGTTTGCTTACAACGAATAAAGTTTTAACACCTGCACAAAAAGCCCAAATAAATTATGTAAAAAGGTTTGCAAAAGTAGCCCAAGGAGAAATGCATAAGTATGGGATTCCAGCAAGTATTACCTTAGCCCAAGGCTTGTTGGAAAGCAACGCAGGTAAGAGTCCCTTGGCGAATAAATATAATAACCACTTTGGCATTAAATGTTTTTCTAAGCATTGCAAAAAAGGGCATTGCAGTAATTTTTCAGATGATTCTCACAAAGACTTTTTCAGGAATTACTCCACCGCTTGGGAGAGTTATCGGGCGCATAGTGAGTTTTTGCAAAGAAATCGGTACCAACATCTTTTAAAAGAAACAAATTATAAGCACATCGGAAATCTGTTCACTCA
>CAZXYA010000838.1:0-3434 GCA_964644655.1 uncultured Saprospiraceae bacterium
ACTTCACAGATGACTTACGAAAAAACTTATTTACAGAAATCCTCTTAGACGGGTGACCATCTTAATTTTTCAAAGAATTTTTTCTGTAAATAAGTTGTTGTATGTGTTTTAAGATTTAGGAATGTAAATAATTCCTAGTTAATCTAAATAACTGGACGCTTTTTAGTTGTTATTGGTTGGATTTTCGTTTGAAGTATATTTTTAATTTATAGTTGAAATCTATACGTAATTTACGCAAATTATGGTAATTATACCAGTTTTATGAAAAATTTTAGTAAGAGATTACTAACCTTGAAGTATTAATAATAAGGTATTATTGAAAGCAATTTCTATCATATTAGAAACATATTTTCATATATCTATAATTATAGATTATGGTTTCTAAAATTATAGATTAGAATTTGTTATTATTCTAAGAAAAAGGATTGGAATTAGCTAGGATTCTGGAAGAATTAAAAGAATGGTGGTCTAATGTAAATTTAATATTAAATCTTTTGAATATTTCATGGAAATTATATTTCTTGCAGATATTTTTTTAAAATATTCAATAAAACTATAAATCTACTTAAATTTTGCGCAAAGATAAGCCTATATGAACCAAAAATCAAGCACTAATCCTACACTATATAAAATTTTAGCTGAATATTGTGATGACAAACCTTACTCTACCAGAGATTTAGAAAAATATCTTGAATTGGAACAAGGAGGTTTATGGAGTAGATTACAAATGACTGACATTCGCTCTCTCTCAAAAACAAAAAAAGTTAATTTAAAAAATCTGGCGATAATATTACATCTGGGTTTCAATATACCATTAACAATCTTTGGTATCAATCTAAATGAGGTTTTTACTAAATACAGCCCAAATAGCTTAAAAATTTCTTCTTTAGCTGATTTTTTACACCTTTCAGCAACTAAACAAAAAGATAAAGAAGAATTAATTTTATCATATCCCAATACTTTATCTCAATATATTTCAAAAGCTAAAAAAGAAATCTGGGTTTATGACTATTTTGTTTCTGAAGCAGGAAGTGAGAAGTATTTGAGAGAAGCGCATAAAAAGCACTATGAAGCTATAGAACAACAACTAGAAAAACATAAAAAAATTGAATACCATCGACTTTTAGCATTTCCTTATGAGACAATATTTGAAACAAAAGAATCACCAAATTTTTTTGAATTAATCAAAATGGTTATTGAAAAATGTTCACAATTAACATTTCATCATATCCTTGAATGCTTTTTTAATTTTGAATCAAGATTTAATTTAAGCATAACATTTATTCCTTACCGTCTCTATTCTTATGCAATTATTGATAGCGATTTTTTAATGTTGGAATATTTAAAATATAAAGATGGTGGATTAGCTACTCCTGATTTATTATTCGTAAATGCTATTCGTGAAGATGATAATATGAAAGATGTCAAAGATGTTTATGTTGAAGAGATTTCCAATCATGAAGAGAAAAAAAGTCTTGTGACAAAGTATGACTTTGTTAGTTCAATAAAACAGGTGATTGAAAATAATGATGACCAAATAGGAATACTACAACAAAAGAAAAGAAAAAATGATACAGAAAGAGAGAAACTTAAAAAATTAATAGGTAAAAGAAAAGATTTAGCCATCAAAAATAAAATACTTAACTCATTTAAAAATAAATAAATCAGTAAGACATTGCATAAAAAAAACAAACCGCTAAACTATTTGCCACAAAAGAACTTTATCCATTTAGGTGCAACCATGAAACGGACTACTAAACCAACCATTAAAAAAACCATTTGGGGGCATATCTGGATAGCCTCAAAATGGTGTTATCACAAAGTATATAGATGGTTGAAATTATTCCTTTTTTGGAGGAGGTATAGAATCAGAGAAGGGCATAGGCATAAACATACTTACCTAGTAGCATGAACAGGAGCAGGGAAAAGTGAGTTAATCAAAACCTTTATCTGGCATCATATCTTGTATGGGAAAACGGCAATAGTTGTGCTAGACCCTAACGGAGATTTTGCGGAACAAGTAGCCAAGTTTAAAGACAATACCATTCCATTTAGAAAAAAAGATATGGTCTATGTAGACCCTACATTATTCAAAGATGCATTTCCTGTTATTAATCCTTTAGATTTACCGAATCTTTCAACTGAAACTTTAGACAAAGTGGTGCAACAAATGCACAAAACCTTAATGCAATCCTTTAAAGAATTGGAAATTAAGTTGACGGGGGCAATGGATGGAATGTTGTATAATATGATTCACACCTTGTATAGAAAAGAGGGGAGTTCCCTGTTGGACTTGGTGCGTTTTGTGGATGACGAGCAAAATGCCGACTTAGTTCGTTTGGGAAGTCAGACTGATAATTTTGTTATTAGTGATTATTTCAAGCATAAGTTTATGCAGCCGTGAGTGACTGTTACCAAGCAAGGTTTAGCCAATAGGCTCAATAATTTTTTGGGCGCACAAAGCCTACAAAGACTGATAGTTGGGAAAACGACCATTGACTTAGGTAAAGAAATCAACCAAAAGAAATTAATCATATTCAATTTGAGTAAAGGGAAGTTGGGAGAAAAAACGTCTAAAATCTATGGTAGGTTTATCCTAACAACTATGCTCAATATTATGCTTGCCCGTGCGGATATACCCGAACAGTTTAGAACACCTTGCCATTTTTATGTAGACGAGTTTCATAATTATGTTTCCGATACCATCCAAGAAACTTTTGCCGAAGGAAGAAAATACAAAGTCTATTTAACCGTAGTTACACAAATCATAGGACAAGGGATGTCTGATGAAATGAGAAGAAATATTATGGGTAATGTAAACGTAAAAATTATTGGTAAAGCAGGATATGAAAGCCGTTCTATGATGCTCAAACAAATGGGGTTCAATGCAGAGGAGGAGAGGCTTTTAAAATTTTATCATAGCTTTTTGCCTCGACCATTGAGTAGAAGACCTGTTACTATGAGAGCCTTTAAAAAAATGAAAAGAGGAAGGTTTATTGTCCAAGTAGATAATTGGTTTCCCATTATGGTCAGAAATACTAAAAGGCTTTTGGGGGATAACCGCAGTATGAGTGATGAAAAACGAAATATCATCAAACAAGAGCAAAAGGAAAAATATTATACTGCTCCCTTTATCTACACCCCCAAGCCTATTGAATCAAAAGAGTCTGCATATAATCCATTTGAATCGACTTGAAAAGCCCCATCTTTAGCATCTGAAAAAGATAATCTGCTTCGCCAAGCGCAACAAATGGATAAGAGGTCATTTAGAACTAATGTTGATTAATTATGGCAATTTCTCCGATGAAAGAAGCCATGTTGAGAGCATTGGCTTTTTATAAGTATTTGACGGTGTCGCATATCCTAGCATTGAGTATCAGTAAGAGCAAGGATAAAACGGCTCAATATTTTAGAGAACTCCAACAAGACTATGG
>CAZXYA010000839.1:0-3426 GCA_964644655.1 uncultured Saprospiraceae bacterium
TGAATGACCATCCTAAATGGGTGGAGGCGGTGAAGGACTTGGTTTTGACTGCTTAGTTTTTTAGCATTAAAGATTTTCAAAAACCATATCTGCCACCAATTCAAAAGGAACAATCTCTACTGTTTTTTGCTCTAAAAAATTGACAGGTGTATTTTTTAGTTTTTCATAATAAGTAGTAGCCTTCTTCATGCTTAATTTTTTATCAAAACCTTCATCTGCTACAGCACAGACGGTACGGATAATATAACGAGTCCGGGCATTTACTTTGGGTTTTAAATAGCGATGAGCGTATAATTTAAAAGGGGTACTCATATCATATACTTCCTCGTATTTTTCTTTTTGGAAAAAGAATAAAAATTTTAAGAGTTGAATGACTGAATTATGGCCCGGCTTATCCTTAACAAAATTGGGTACACTATTAATAAATTTAAAAACCCTAAAATTAGGTGGCTGCCCATCTAAATCTATTTTTCCCCATCCTGCAAATAGCATCACCCAAGCTTCTATGATTTGCCATTGTTCTTTTAGTAAATGGGCATCTAATTTTGCTTTTTTATGCATTTTGAAGGCTTCATAGGCTAATTGATAATTGTGACTATGGAAGCCTAGTAAAACGCGATATATTAAGATGGCATGATAGTTATATGTTTTGTTTGGTAATAATTCTAAGCATTTATCGATTAATTCTTTCACTTTAATCCATTGTCGATTTTGAAGCGCATAGGGAATACTTTTGGAATAGAAAGATAAAAGGGGTTCAACTGGTAAGGGATATTTTTTCTTTGAAATAACCCTAATTCCTTCTAATGCATAATAAATTATTTTTTCAAAATTAGCTCTGTTTTCATAATATATTATTAAAATATTAAAAGCATAAAATAGAGTATTTAGGTTATTATTTTCTTCTATATTTTTCTCTGCAATTTCTTTACTCTTCTCTAATATAATATTGAAATTCCTCGATTTTTTAGAAACCTTTGAATTAATTGTTAACTCTGTGTAACAATTTTTAATGGCAATCTCCTTGGATAGTAAATTTTGTTGTTGACGGACAATAGTTAAAGTATTGTAATATTTTTTTATATTACCTTTATCAAGAGAATAGGAGATTAGCAGGTTTCTGGAAAGTGATAAAGCTAATTCTGTAAATTCATTTGCTATTGCTTTGTTTAATGTTTTTTCAACTAGATTTATCACCCCTTTTCTGAAACCTAGGTTAACTAAAATTTTAGTAGCAGCATAATGTTTTATACAAACTAAATAGTTTTTTTGATGAGCAGAAATTTCTTTTCCATAATTAATTATAAACAGAGCATCTATCAAGGATTTACGTGTAGTACGTTTTAAATCGGCAAAAGCTTGTTTAGAATTATTTGCATCGGGAAATAATAATTCTATAGCTTCTTGTTCGTCTTTGATATTACCTTCACTTATACCTTTATAAAATTTTCTGACTTTACTATTAAGCCCTCCTAGGATTTTAATATTTTTTATTTTTTGTGGAGCAATTAAAGTGATTAATTCTTTGAGTACTAGCATTGTTTAGAATGTTTAGATTTAGTGCACTGTAAAGATAAGAAAATATCCAAATAATCAGCCTGATTATTTTTTAAAATATTTTTTATAATACATTCATTATTAATTGCTTAATGTCTATTTAATGTTAATATCGAAGTCCAAAAAATAGAGTTAATTGAAAATAAAATTGTCTTTTTTTTAATGATTTTTGTAAAAAAGAAGGCTAGAATTAAATATACCTTTTCCATAAATATGCATTAATGAATGCATCGAATATTTTGATTGTTAAATGATTAAGTCATTTAATTTAATGATATTCTATTCTATAAAATGTAGATTTTTGAAAAAAAAAGAACTCTGATTGCTTATAGTTTTGTGTTATTATTTAACATTAAACTTTTAACAATGAGAATTATTGAACTTGATTTTACAAATATGTAAACTAAGTATTTACTATGAATACTTAACTATACACGCCATATACAAAAAAACTAAAACGCGGAATCCCTTAGAAGTATCTGCTTTCTTTACTTTTAAGATAATCTAATAGAATAGATACTTTAGGGATTCCTGTTTTTTAATGTTGGTTTATTTTAGGCTAAAGACTCTATTAAACATATCTTAATAATTAAATTAACTATTTGATTATTAGTTTACTGTGTAAAATAGTAGTATAAAATACTACTCTATTTTGGTTTACTTAATGAAATTCATTACTGTAGATAGGTGTTTATCTTTGCATTGTTATTAATTTAAAATATTGGTATTCTGTTTTTAAAAACAAATAACAACAAGAAATATAACTTTATATGCAATAGATAAAACATGGAATCCCTCTAAAGGGTTTCTCTCTCTACTTAATTTTCCTTTAAATCCTTTTAGGGATTCTTGTTTTTAAATGTTGGCTTATTTTAGACTGAAAACTCTATTAAATTCATCTCAATAATTGAATTAACTATTTGATTATTAGTTTTCTATATAAAATAATAGCATAAAATACTACTCTATTTTTATTAGTTTGATGAAATATATTAATATAGATATCCATTTATCTTTGTATTGTTATTAATTTAAAACATTAATATTTTGTTTTGCAAAAAACGCCAAAAAATATAACTTTGATATACCATAAATAAAACATGGAATCCCCTTAAAAAGGATTTTCTCTCTCTACTTAATTTTTTCTATAAATCCTTTTCGGGATTCCTATTTTTTATTAAAATCGATATTTTTTTACTTGCTTTATTAGCAATATAAGTAAATACTTTAGGCTTCTCTGTTTTTAAACTTTTAGTTTACCCACTTCATTTCTTGCCATATAATAATCAAAATAACTGTTTGATTACCAATTACCTACCTACACTAAAATCTAATCTAAAGGTTTACTCTATTTTCTTTACCTAATAGACATTATGTCTAGAAAAGCGTTATATTTTGCGCGCACGCGTGTAAGACAATATAACTACGTGCTATTTTAGCCCAAAATAATCGCTATACATAATGTCTAATGAGATAATAAAACTTTGTTTTATCGATACTATTTAAAATAGTTGTAAAATCAAAAAATATAAACTTATAACAATAGAATAAAGCATAGAATCCTATATAGTAGGAATTTTCTTTCTCTACTTAATTTTTTTAAACCCTTTATGGGATTTCTGTTTTCTGTTAAAATTATACTTGCTATTCTTTTTTCTTCCCTTTCATTTCCTATCTTAGTGTTTTGTTATTATTTCTTAAAAACTTAGTAGGTCAATGTCATAAGGGGGAGAGAATCTAGGTTTTTCAACGAGAAACCTAGATTCTCTCACCCTTAAAAATCCCCCTGCGAGGCAACATGACTGAACGGTACCGAAGGATGAACGAACAATAAAAGTCCAAGAGGACTATTATTGAGAAGAGAACCAC
>CAZXYA010000840.1:0-3402 GCA_964644655.1 uncultured Saprospiraceae bacterium
GTCATTATACTTTTGGTAAAGTGTCAACTACTTTTTTCGCTTTTTTAATCATGCCAACAAGTTCTATTTTTTTTAATTTTTAAACTTACTCGTTATGCAAAAAGCCAAAACTAAGCAGGAAATCGCCAATGAATATGGTATCCACCGAAACACTTTTTGCAATTGGTTAAAAAAAGCAGGTATTAAATTATCTAAACAGTTAATCACCCCAAAAGAACAAGTCCTTATTTATGAAGAATTTGGTCAACCTTGAAAAAGTAAGGCTAGCTAAAAAAGATTGGATTGTGCAAATTTGTGCGAATCGGTGCAGATTTGTGCAATCTAATACTTTAATATATGTTAAATTTGCAATGTGATTAATGCTTATCTTTCCTAATTTTTCACAAAATAAGATAAGATTGTAATCACCCGACTATAAAACCATTTATTGATGTTGCACACCTCAATAAAGCAGGCTTATCTATGTACTATTTTTTAGTTGATGTCTTGTTGTTGTGCTGTTTCAACGGTAATTTATCTATCGTTAATAATTGATTTCCTAACAATAAGTAGTCCATAATATTTATTAAAAATATCAGGATTAAGTAATTGACTTAATTTAGTTTAAAATTTGATTTTGGTGTAAATCGTTGATTCTTATAAGGATTTTTTTAACCCTTCTATTTATTGTGATTAAAATTTACTAAATGAAAAAAACAACATTTTTACTTTCTTATTTTGCGCTATTCTTCCTAATTGGCTGCTTCAAAACCCTAGACTTCGACCTAGATTTCGAAGGAGAAAAAATAGTAGTCAGAGGTACTATTTCTCCACAAGACGGTGCAATTATACAAGTAAGTCGTACGCTCAATCCAGAAGGTACTTACTTTTTGGATTCATTGGATATTTTTTTAGAGAATGCTACGGTTAAGCTTTATGAAAACGATGTTTTCCTTCAACAAATAGCTTATTCTGGAGAAGATGGTTTTTATAGAAATAATTAATGAAGAGGTTAGAGGGACTGTTCGGCAAGGAACGGCTTTTAGTCTATTGCCTTCTTTTAGTTATGCTGTAAAATTTTGAGTTACTACTAACGCCATTAAAATAAATAATAATGAAATCAATCCTAGTCTTGTTTTTATGCTGTTTTCTTCCGCTTTTCTCTTTTGGGCAATTATCCGTAGGTGGTGGAGTCGCTTATGATAATTTTTTTGATAGAGGGGGGCTACAAATACGAGGAATGTATGAAGTTAATAAAAGATTGCGCCCGTCGCTTGATATTGTCTACTATATTGGTCGAAGTGGTTTTACCTTGACGAGCTTATCATTCAACACCGATCTACATTTTTTAATCATCAATAAAGCTAAAATAAATGTTTATGGATTAGGTGGATTAAACGTTACTAGATTTAGATTGAAGGATAGTGTTCAAAAAGTCATTAATACCAATTCGAGAATTAATGTTGGAGGAGGGGTGGACTTCCATTTATCTGAAACGCTTTCAGGAATAGGAGCAATTAAATATGATTTTAAAGACGATTTAAATAGGTGGATTATTAGTGCAGGAGTGGTCTATAAATTTTAAAAATCCAAAGAAAAACTAACATTAGGCGTAAGGCCTAACATCAAAACTTCTACACTCGTTATCTGATTAATAGGGGTTTCTCCTCTTTGGTTAGGAATAGAACGAATGTATTGTTTATTTTTTACATTTGCTCTATCCAAGACATTAAAAACAGAAGCCCCTACTCTAGCTTTTGTTGATCCAATGTTAAATTTATAACCAGCAGAAATATCCAATCTAGCATAATCTTTTAAGTAAGCAATTCTATCTCTAACGGAGAGTAATCTTCTATCCTGCTGTCCGTTGATAATGGTTAAATCCGTAAAAGCTTGACCAGAACTGAAGATATAAATGGCAGAAAAATCGAAATTTTTATACCGATATTGATTGACGAACTTTACTTGATGCCGACGGTCATTTATAGATGGAAAAGGATTGCCATTATCTATTCTTGGAAAACGATGGGTCGTTTTACTTAGGGTATAAGACAACCAGCCCGTATAATTTCCAGCATGCTTTTTTAATAAAATATCTATGCCTTTCGAGACACCTGTTCCATTAAAAAATTCAAATAATTGATTGGAAGAAGTATTGACTTCTCCTATGGTAAAACCATTTTCTATGGGTGCAAATTGAGTCACTCCATCCAAAATTTTATAATACCCTTCTACATCTAATTCAAAACCCTCTTTTTTTAAGTTAAAACCTAGCATACATTGTTTAGCAGAAGCAACGGGGGATGCTCCTCGATTATCGGTACTTAGTACCCAATAATCGTAGTTTTTTCCAAAGCGGTCTTCTCGTTCATTGGTTCTCAAAAATTGATAATATTGACTGCAAGAAGCTTTTAAATGGAGGTGGTCCGCTGCTTTATAGGAGAGGCTAAATCTAGGCGATAGATAATTTCTTTGAGTGACAGTATAATAGGTATTGCGCAATCCTAATCCTACTGTTAATTTTTTAAATTCTCTTAAATTGTATTGCGCATAAATGGAATGCTGGCTACCCGATAAATCTTGATTTAAAAAAGGTCTATTATCAACCATTAAATCAGATTGTACCTCATTGTGAACCAAATGATACCCAAAAACCAATTGCTGTTGTTCATTAATTTTCCAAGCATTCTTCATATTTAACTCTACGCCCTTTATGGAATTTGAAAAACTATTAGCCAAGGTTAAAGTGGTATCAATTCTAGTCCCTCCTTGAATATTTGGAGGACTTCCAGGTCTTGGCGTTCTTGTTATTGCTCTAACCAAGGAAGAATTAATGGATTGCGCTTCACGATAAGTGGAATAAGCTATATTGATATTGGTATTAATGTTAGGATGCCATTGATGGTTTATTTGCAAACTTGCTCCTTGATTATCCCATTGGGCAAACTCATCAAGCGTCTCTATATTTTTCACTTTCTCTCTTCTATTTTCCCTATCATTTCGGGTGTCAAATTCGATTTCATAAATAGTATTTAACTCATCATATCCTTTAAAATAACTAGCAGCAATCGAAGTTTTTTGTGTGATTTGCCAAATCCATTTGGCATTCAAATCATGGAATTTAAAATTAGGATTTAGCCTTGTCGAAAGAACAGAATTATTATTGGTTAGTACATCTGTTTCATTAATTAAGTCGAATAAGTCAGTATTGGCTATATTTCTATTAGTTGTTCGACCACCTAATAATAAACCCATTTTTTTGTTAAGCGGTATGGCTAAATGAGCATTTGTCGTTAACAAATCCGCTTGTAGTTGACCACTAATTTTAGGTTTAGTGACCGAATGTGTGGTCAAATCTATCACACCTGCTGTTCGCCCACCATATTCCACGGGAAAAGCATTTTTAAAAACCTTCACTTGATG
>CAZXYA010000841.1:0-3396 GCA_964644655.1 uncultured Saprospiraceae bacterium
GAAGGCATGGGTACTTATGATTTTCCAGTAGGTATTTCTCCTGAGATGATAGATGGTGCTGAGCCATTCCAAATTACGTTTAATCGTCCTGCACCTGCCTCTACGGTTTCTACTTTTTTTAGCGCAACCGTAGTAACTAATGTTGACGAAACGAGAATTTGCGATATTGGAGCTGCCCCTGATCTTGGCATCCCCGATGGAACGAATGATATTCTAGCCATAGATTGTCAATTAGGTACTTGGATGACCTCTGCAACAGGTATGGATTATGACTACGATATTACCTTGCTACCAGGCAATCAGTTTTTAGCGAACTGCCCTGATGCTATATTATATTATGTAGCACAAGATGACGTTTTTGGTGATTGTCCAGATTTTAGCGAAACCGAAGGGTTTACTGCTACGAACCTTAGCATATTTGGTACTTTTGATATACCAACGGTAAGTGAAACAGGTATCAGCACTTCCATTGAGCAAATTAGTTCTACGGATAGCCGAGTCAATCTTTTTCCGAATCCTTCAACGGGTAAAGAAACGCTTGTCTTATCATTAGAAGGTAGTTTTCTTAAAGCTGGTGCTGCTCAAATCATGATTTATGATGCTTTGGGTAAGAGGGTAGCGGAGCAAGCTATTGAATTAACAGGAAATGAACAGCAAATTAGCTTAAATAATATTGTAGCAACTACTGGTATTTATACCTTATCTATGCAGGGGGCTACTTTTCTTTTGAGTAGGTCTTTTGTTGTTCAGTAAGATATAGTAAAAGGTGTCTAATGAAATGTAGACTACGAGAGGTTCTTGTAGTCTGCATTCGTTTTTACTTGTTACGAAGTCTTTATTTACTTCCTATAATCCTCATACCCAATTTTTGCTAACTTTTCATATTTCACAGCGACCCCCTCTGCCATTTGTCGCTTATAAACTACCAATCTATTCTGGATAGTTTTATTGCCAGCCCCCAAAATTTGAGCGGCTAAAATACCTGCATTCTTTGCTGCGTTAAGTGCCACAGTTGCCACAGGTACTCCATTAGGCATCTGTAAAATAGATAATACAGAATCCCAACCATCAATGGAATTAGAAGATTTAATGGGCACACCAATAACAGGTAATGGAGACAATGAAGCTACCATACCGGGCAAGTGGGCTGCACCGCCTGCACCTGCTATAATTACTTTTACCCCTTTTTTATGGGCCTTTTTAGCAAATTCAAACATTCTATTTGGCGTTCGATGTGCTGAAATAATGGTTAAATCAAAAGCTAATTCTAATTCTTTTAATACGTCTGCGGCTTGGCGCATAATGGGTAAATCTGAATCAGACCCCATAATGATGGCTATTTTTGCTTGGCTCATATTGCTGGTTGCTGGTTACTGATTGCTGGTTGCTGGTGAGTCTTTATGACAACCAGCAACCAGCAACCAGCAACTAGTTATATTATACTGTTTTTATAATTAATGTTGATTGTACCTGTCTAGCTTTTTCTTTGGCTTCCGCAATGGTAGCTGCAATAATAGTGGCATGCCCCATTTTTCTAAAAGGTTTGGTCATTTTTTTACCATATAAATGAATTTTTACGCCCTCAATTGCCATGCATTCCGCTAATCCTTCATAATGGGCATCTCCTGTATAATTTGCTGCCCCTAAAAGATTGACCATTACCGAAGGGCTTGTCATTTTAGTACTGCCTAAAGGTAAATTTAAAATGCCTCTTAAATGCTGTTCATATTGGGAAGTAATGGCGCTATCTATGGTATGATGTCCACTATTATGAGGTCTTGGCGCTACTTCGTTGACTAAAATATTTCCTTGTTTATCCAAGAATAATTCTACAGCTAATAAGCCACAAATATCAAAAGCTTTGATGACTTTTTTTGCCAACTTTGTACAAGTTGAAGCCTGTTCAGTTGTAATAGTAGAGGGACAAATTAAAAATTCTACTAAGTTAGCAATTGGATTAAATTCCATTTCCACAGGATCAAAAGCAGCAATTTCTCCTTTTTCATTTTTGGCGACTACTACTGCTATTTCTTTTTCCATATCCACTAAATCCTCAATCATGCAAGCACCATCCAATAACTTTTCTGTAAGGTCTGCTGCTGTTTTGATAACTGCTACGCCTTTTCCATCATAGCCCGCTGTTCTCGATTTTTGCACAAAAGGAATACTTAAAGCACCTGATTTGATAGCCTTTAAAACTGTATTTTTATCCGCAAATAATTGGAAGGGCGAAGTTGGAATATGATGTTGTTGATAAAACTGTTTTTGCAGTCCTTTATCTTTGATAATGTCTAAAGCGGCAGGATTGGGATGGACTGTTTTTCCCTCGGTTTGTAATTGCTTGAGCGCTTCCGTATTGACATGTTCTATCTCAATAGTCACTACATCCATTTGCCGACCGAAACCAAGAACATCGTCATAATTTTTAAAACTTCCCTCTTGGAACCCCTTACAATAAGGCCCTGCTGGAAATTCGATAGAAGCATCCAAAGCATAAATGGGCAATTCCCAACAACTTGCTGCTTGGCATAACATTTTACCTAATTGACCACCTCCTAAAATTCCTAATTTTGGAAAAGACATTGTTTTTGGTTACGTGTTACTGGTTGCTAGTTACTAGTTGCTGGTTACCCACTAAGGATAAGCTCGTAACTAGCAACTAGCAAGCAGCAACTAGTTTAACTAATAAATTCATCTACAGAATACTTACCTGAGCCATTCCAAAATAGCACCAAATAAGGAATTAAGTAGATGATGGCAGACTCCATTTTTTTAAATGGGTCACCAATATGAATCACAAAAATAGCGACTAACATGGTTATGATTAATGGAATAACGGCCATTCGGGTAAACAAGCCTATGACGACCATCAAGGCACATACTACTTCTGCAAAAACAGCTAGTCCTAAAGATAATTCTGGACCCATGCCGAATACATTAGCAAATTTTATTTCGCCACCAGCCATCAGTTTATTAAATTTTCCAAGACCATGATTGAGAAACATAAGACCACCAAAGGCAAGCCTCAATAATAATAGAGATAAATCGGTTAATCTACCTTGGGTAGCAAAACCAAATGGGTTCACTAATTTCATTCGTTATTGTTTTGATGTTAAAAAAATATAAATATTATCTAGTTCGTCAGATTCGTTGGGCATTCAAATCCGCTGGGATATATTTTTCCCCAACTGATTGAAATGCCCAACGGATGATTATTACTTTTTTAGCCGATTAACTATATCCGATTTATAGCAAAATTATAGAAATTTTGATTAGCTGCTACAAATGTCGGAATAACCCATAAAAAGAAAAAGGAAACCGACCAAACAATTAAAATATCCTTATTTTTGCTAACTGCTAACTGCTAACTGCTAACTGCTAACTGCTAACTGCTAA
>CAZXYA010000842.1:0-3395 GCA_964644655.1 uncultured Saprospiraceae bacterium
TATCGGTGGCTATTCAAATTCAAATCCTTCGGATTTTTTGCGTAACATCAGTTATAATTGTTAATTTGTTTAGAATCCGTAGCTAACTTAATCCGTAGCTAATTATTTTTTAGCTACGGATTCTATCACTTTTTCATCTGACGCACTAAAGATTTACATAATTTTGATAATCAGCAAGTTAAATCATATAAATCCTAAGACCCAGTCAAAAGAAACATAAAGATAATTTTGTCTACTTATTTTAATAAGCTGCTAAAAATGGTATTATAATTTTGTAGTTTGGGCGTTCAATTAAAACTATGCAACAAAAAATAACCATCCTTCTTTGCTGTCTTTCCATTTTAGTGACTGTTAATTTAATGGCACAAAAGCCCCAACCCAATATCGTCTTCATCCTAGCTGATGATTTGGGTTATGGTGATTTGGCTACCTATGGGCATCGCCACATCAAAACCCCTAACCTTGATAAATTAGCCGATGAAGGCATCAAATTCACCAACTTTTATAGTCCTTCTCCTTTATGTTCTCCTTCTAGGGCAGGATTTTTAACGGGGAGAACACCTTATCGAACGGGGATTGAAAGCTGGATTCCACAAGGTGAAGACATTTATCTTCACCCTGAAGAAACCACCATTGCCACTTTACTAAAAGCAGAAGGCTATCAAACTTTTTTAGCAGGCAAATGGCATTTGAATGGTGGCTTAGACGATCCAAAACATACCCAACCCGATCAACATGGTTTTGATAAATGGTTAGCTTTACATGCTTTTGCCTTGCCTACTCATAAAAACCCCAATAACTTTTATGAAGATGGAAAAGCAATGGGAGAAATAGAAGGGTTTAGTGCGCAAATTGCCATAGATAAATCCATTGACTATTTAACCAATCGAGATAAAGACAAACCATTTTTCTTGTATTTACCAATGGCAGAAGTGCATTCTGAAATTGCCAGCCCAGATGCTTTTAATGCCCAATACAGCGAATTTACAGATGGAGAAATTGATTTAAAAAATCTAAAAAATCGAGGTCCAGGAGAATATTATGCTAATGTCACTTATATGGATGACCAAATTGGTCGCTTGCTAAAAGCTTTAGATGAAATGGCATTGAAGGAAAACACCATTGTCATTTTCACGAGTGATAATGGACCTGTCACCACCGATTGGCGAAGATGGTGGGAGGTAAATATGTATGGCGAAACAGGTGGTTTACGAGGCAGAAAAGCAGATTTATACGAAGGTGGTTTGCGAGTTCCTTGCATGATTCGTTACCCCAATCATATTGTGTCTGGCTCTTTAACAGATGAACCCGCACATGGCTATGACCTATTGCCAACTATTTGTGGGCTACTAAATATATCTCCACCAACCGGCCGTAAAATTGATGGCAGCGACCTCTCCCCTATTTTTAATAATCAACCATTAGCTAGGAAAGATCCTTTATTCTGGGCATTTCAAACCCGACCAGGAGATGCACCCGAAGGTTATTTATATGCCGTTAGAGCTGGTAAATGGAAATTAATGAGTGATAAAAAAATAGAAAAGACCTTATTGTATAATCTAGAAACAGATCCTTATGAAACAAAAGAATTAAGTGCCAAACATCCAGAGGTCGTCCAAAAATTAACGACATTTATTCGGCAACAAAAGGAAAGTATTGCCCAAGACCCACTTCGACCAAAAACTAAAAAAGAAACGACCAAAGAAGTCACTATTTTATACACCAACGATATTGAAAGTGTCTATGATCCAATTGATGCCTATTGGAATGATACCATTCAACGAATTGGGGGCATGGCACAATTAGCGACTTTAATAGACCAAACTAGACAACAAGAACCCCTTCATTTCCTCTTTGATGCGGGCGATATTTTCACAGGTGCTTTATCTAAAGCCACTTATGGAAATTTGCCTTTTGATCTGTACAGCAGTATGGGTTATGAAGCTATGGCTTTGGGCAATCATGAATTTGAATACGGTTGGCAAAAATTATTAGATAGCAAACAAAGAGCTAGATTTCCTGTGTTGAATGCCAATATTTTTTATAAAAACACCGACATTAATTATAGTCAAGCTTATACCATTTTAGAAAAGAAGGGCATTCGGATTGGCCTGATTGGCGTTATGGGAGTCGAAGCTTTTAAAAATACCATTTATCCGGGCAATGTGAAAGAATTGGAGGTCCGTCCACCGATTCCCATTGTGCAAAAATTAGTGAATCAAATTAAACCAGAAGTAGATATAGTAATTGTTTTAACCCATCAAAATAAATCTGCACCTATGCAATCGGACAAGGAGGTGGATTTACAAGTACAAAGAGGGTTTGATGAAGATTTTGAAATGGCAGGAGCAGTCGATGGAATTGATGTCATTTTAGGAGGACACTCTGATCATGGGCTTTGGCAACCAGCCCAACATCCCAAAACAGGCACATTAATCGGTATCACTTTTGGACAAGGAAAATATTTGGGATATATGAAATTAGTGATTGATAAAATAACTAAAAAAGTTAGTTTAAAAGAAGGTAAATTAATTCCTGTAATAGCAGATAAATTAGCCCCTCATCCAGAAATTAAGACATTGATTGATGATACCAGAACAGCCAATCCACATTTAACTAAAGTGATTGGAAATAATCTAAAAACAGGCTATCGTAAATATAATCGAGCTTCAAACTTGGGCCGTTTCATTGCTGATATTGTCAAAAAAGGAGCTAGTGCTGATATTGGAATGGTAAACCCTGGCAGCATTCGTGCCGATTTAGATGTGGGCGAAATTACGGTAGAAGAAATTGTCAATATTTATCCTTTTATAGATGAATTAATTACAGTAGAAATTGACGGCAAAGCCTTAAAGGATTTACTGGAATATAGTGCTAGTTTGACTTATGGTTTGGTCCAATTTTCTGGTTTGGACATCCAATACGATTTTCAACAAGCCATAGGACAACGGATTCAAAAAGCTAGGGTAAATGGTAAAAAAATAAAAGATAAACGACGCTATACAATTGCTTGTAGTGCTTTCGTGGCAGGTGGTGGTGATGGTTTTTCAATGCTTAAAAATGGGAAAGTATTGGCCAAAAGTGATAAAAAATTTATTGACTTTTTATTGGAATATGTCGAAGATAAAAAGGAGATTTTACTGCCAAAAGTTGAATGAATTAGGAATGAATAGATAGTCAGAAAGAAAATTAATAACTGATGTTACGCACAAGCACCAAAGGTGCGAAATATATTAACATAGGGCAAAAGCCCTATGGAAAATGAATGCGGTAGAAACCCTAGCTCTGAAGGAGCGACATAAAAACATAACACGATTACTATTATATGTCGCACCTTTGGTGCTTTCTAAAATCATTGGGTTTACACCCAATGCTATGATATGTCGCACCTTTGG
>CAZXYA010000843.1:0-3389 GCA_964644655.1 uncultured Saprospiraceae bacterium
CTTCAGCGGGACTTTTTTAGACGTTTCGCTGGCGTTCAGCGAACCATCACCTATTCCTTTTGAGGTGTATCAAAACATCCCAAATCCATTCAATCAACAAACAGTCATCACTTTCGATTTGCCCGCTAAAGGAAATGCCGTTTTTCAACTCGTCAATTCCCAAGGGCAAATCGTCTTAAAACGAGAAGCGGAATATCAAAGAGGACCAAATGAGTTGCCTTTAGATTTGCAGCATTTACCCGATGGTACTTATTATTATCAATTATCAACTCCCTTTGGCGTTGTGACTAAGAAAATGATGAAGGTGCAGTAGTTGCAGTTGGCAGTTGGAATCGGAGCAGGCGGTACACCGTCCCAAAGTAAAGATTAGTTTATGTTATAAATAGTTTGCCGCTAGTGTTTGATTAAAAGCTGTAGAAACACTATAGGAAAGTTAAAGCCAAAATGTATCGTTCCATACTAGTGGCAATGGTTGGGAGGAACACCAATCATCTAAAGCTAGTAAGTACCCTTAGCCTTGACCGCTTCCGCAACACATGAAACATATTAAAACATTAAGTATGTCCTTTTTTGAGATTTAGGTTCATACTTACTTTCTACACTAGCAAAAACTACTTATTTAAGAGATAGCTGGACGAGTTTCGTCTGGCTATTTTTTTTACGCTATTATTTTCAATTTCCTCCTACCCTAATTGTTTTATGTCCTACAAAAGGTTGTCCATCTCTAGAAATACCTTCTACAAAAATTAAAAATTCGGATAATTTATCTCCTGTATAAAAAGAAAAAGGGCTTGCTTTTTTTGCAGCTAATGGCGTTGTGGAATTCCAATATAAAGTAGTGCGATAATCTGGTTTATCTTTATCTATACCGTCTGTCGCATAATCGGGGGCATAAAAAGTTCTGGCTTGATGATAACCGGGATGTTGAATCGTTAAAATGCCAGGCGTTCTTATTGTTCGATTGTATTCCTTTGGCTCTTTGGTAATAATCGTGATGACGCCGCCTACTCCTTGTCTTCCGTAAATAGCCGTTGCTGTTAATCCTTTTTTAACATCAATCAAGTCAATTTGTGATGGATCTATAGCAGCAGCAGTTACATTAGAAACGATAAACCCATCTACCTCAAAGACGGCTGGCGAAGGATTAGTTATAGAGCTTTCCCCTCTTAGAAAAATTACGCGCCCCTCTGTGGTTGTTCGGATCTGTGCGTTCGTAATTCTATTTCTAATTAAATCAAAAACATTCGTATAAATTGCACCACCTGCCGTCACATCTTCCATATACACTTTTTGGGAAAAGTCAGAATAAAAAAATCCCCTTTCCTTATATAATTTTTTTGTAGCTATTGCTCTTTTTCGTTTTTTATCAATTCTCTGTGCTTTTACAGTTACTGCATCCAAGTCGATCAACCATTCAGGATGATAAATGGTATCAACTTTTCGGATTCGATTGACTTCGGTGGCAAAAGCAGCCTGTCTTTCCCTATTATAAAGCATATCTTTTAAGGAAATACTATCGTTAAAAGCTAATTCGTGTAGATTTAGTAGCTCAAATTTTACATTTTTATTTCCTGTTCGTTTAGCTTCCCCTTCGCTCAGTTTTCCCTTCTTTTTGGCATTATAAATATTGCCCTGAATTAGTATCTCTGTACTGTCAGGTAAGTCAAACCCTTTAAAATAGAACAAGCCATCTTCGTCCGTCGTCAAGTTAGTTGACGTAAAATTTTGTCCATCTAAAATAGACAAAAATACATCTGTTTTTACGGGGTTGCCCTGCTTGTTATTCTTGGTTGCTTTACCTGCAAAAGAAAGCGTTTCTTCTGTTGGATAAATAATAGGCATTGGTTTGGCTGCTAATACATCTTGCCAATTAAATCGACGCCAACCTTGAGTAAGCATTACATAATCTAAAAGTGTTCTGCTTTTAGCATTCTCTTCTTCAAAATATTGATTGATATTGTTAATCTTACCTTTTAAATCGGATTGTAGTAGTAAATAATTTTTAATATTTATCCCCATCGTATTTGTCGCAAAAACATCTTTATTATAAACGGAAATGGTCATATCTCCTCCGATCTTTTTTCCTCCAACCGTAGCTTCTATTGAACCTTTCACCAAATCCTTTAGACCGTAGTTTGTTTGAGCTAAGTCAATGTTTACCGAAACTGATTCGGTGGAATTGGTATTAAAAAGCAATCGTTCACAGACAGGTCGATCTTTATTATCAAATAAAGTAAAATGCAAAACACCCGCAGGAATTTCCTTTTTATCCAATAATAATGGTTGGGTTGTTCTTGTCTTAAAAGATTGACTTAAAAATGGTTGTCCTCTAAGGTGTCCAATTAGCGTACAGCCTTTTAAACCCGATTTGGTATTGCTGCTCAAGGCTAAAGTTAAACTTTCCTGCTTCCGATTATTGGCTTTTAAAACATAGCCTTCTGTTAGCATCGTTGGCAAATCAACTACTTTAACAATTCCATTCCAATTGACTTCTGCTTGATATTTTTCCGCTCCTTCTGGCATTAAATTAAAGATACCAATTCCCTCATTTAAGGATTTCAATGCGGTAACTACTTCTTTATTTTTATTGATAATGTTACCTGTTATATCAATCGGCTTTCCTACCCCATCTACTGCTTTAAAAGCAACCCGCCCCATTAAGCCTGCTACTAACCGTCCGCCTTCTGGAAAAAATTGAACAGAAAAATTATTGGTATTCGCAATTTTCTCGGTTGGTGCTAATGGCGTTTCGCCAATCACTTTGATTTCTTTTTGAAAAATAAAATGTTCGTCAAAATTTTTCTGGTATTGGCTATAAGCCCGAAGAAAAAAACGACCTTCTCCATAATCTCGAAGTAATGGAATGCTTATACCTGCTGTCCCCTCCTTAATTTTTACAATCAAAGACGCTAAAAATTCCCCATTTTCATTGATCCAATCTACATAAACAATTGGCGTCCCCTCAAAATATTGGTGGTTGCGACCGTTGACTAGGAAAATTTTACCGTATAAGGTATCTCCTGAGGCATAATAAGCTTGGTTATGGCTGATGTAAATTTTTTCGATGGGGTAAGTGGATTGATGTTCCGCTAGTTTCTTTTCGATAGATTGACTAAATATCGTTTTAGAAAATAGGAGTAATAAGGCTAAAAGGAGTTGTTTCATCGTCAGGTTTCATTTAAAAGGTAATCTAGAGCATCAGATAAAAAAGGGATAATTATCCGTATTAATAAGTTATCCGTGTTATAAAATAAGTAATACAGATGAATAATAACACGGATTTTAGATAAGGAACAGGAAAAATATAACCTACCAGTTCTGCGGCTTTATTTTGCGCTTCTTCTTCGTTGCTAAAATACTCATTATGCCCTGCATAACTCCGTTTTTAG